>NZ_CALGVK010000154.1:0-6774 GCF_937930195.1 uncultured Empedobacter sp. | reverse complement strand
CTCCTACACAGCGTTTATTGCCGTATTGCGAGTGCAAATATAGAACGCTTTTTCGTTTTTCCAAACTCTGAAAACAATTATTTTAAAATTATTTTTTAACAAAATGATTATCAATCGAATATTTTTGAGGTTTTTTATTGACTATGGCCTTTCAGACCTTAAATTTGCACTTTAGTTTAAATAATAGCCATGAATAATTCCGTTGAATATACATCAACTCAAAAAAATCGAATTCGTTTAGCCGTTTCGTTGTTCTTTTTTTCACAAGGTTTAGCTTTCTCATCTTGGGCAAGTCGAATACCAACGATTAAATCAGAATTAGGAATTTCAGAAGGTCAGTTAGGAACTTTATTGTTGTTGATGCCAATTGGTCAATTGTGTACAATGGCGCTTTCGGGCAAGTTAGTCGCAAAATATGGAAGTAAAAACGTATTGCAAATTGTTGTTCTAATTTATCCAATGCTTCTTTGTTGTATTGGTTTAGCACAAGACTTTTATCAATTAGGAGCAGTTTTATTCTTTTTTGGTGTAGTTGGTAATATGTGCAACATTTCTGTGAATACACAAGGTGTTGAGGTCGAAAAAATATATGGTAAATCAATTATGTCGTCTTTTCATGGTGCGTGGAGTATTGCTGGTTTTACTGGAGCTTTGATTGGTTTATTGATGATGAATTTACATATCAATACATTTTATCATTTTGTACTTATTTATGGTTTAATTGTATTGAATTGGATGGTGAATAAGAAATATTTGGTTGATTCCATTCCGTCTCCAGCAAAGGAAAAGAAATCTATTTTCTCAAAACCTGATATAGTGCTGGTTCAATTAGGAATAATAGGTTTTCTAAGTATGGCGACAGAGGGTGCGATGTTTGATTGGAGTGGTGTTTATTTTCAAGATATTGTAAAAGCGCCTCAAAATTTAGTTGTCGTAGGATATGCTTCTTTTATGGTGATGATGGCTATAGGTCGTTTTGTTGGTGATTATTTTATCAGTAAATATGGGAAGCAGCGTATTTTACAAATTAGCGGAATATTGATGTTTTCTGGCTTGATGCTTTCGGTATTTTTTCCTCAATTTATAGTGTGTACCATTGCTTTTATGATGGTGGGACTTGGTGTGGCATGTAATGTGCCAACGGTTTATAGTGTTGCCGGAAAAAATAAGAATGTTAATCCAGGAGTAGCTTTGGCAATGGTTTCGAGTATATCTTTTTTAGGATTTTTGATGGGCCCTCCACTTATTGGATACATTGCAGAGGTTTCAGATTTGAGATATTCTTATGCGCTATTTGCATGTTTCGGATTGATTATGGTTTTTATGGTTGGAAGAATGAAAATTTTTAAGGCATAATAACAGTTTTCCTTGAATATTTTTCTATTAAATAGGTTTTATGAACTTTTAAGTAAAAAATAATTCCAATAAAATAGCAAACAACATCAATTACATCACCGGTATAATTCGTAGAATATTTTGGCATAATAAATTCCATTAACAGCGCTAAAACAGTAGCTGTGATGATTAAATATGATGTTGGATAAATGTATAATTGTCCGTTATATTTTAGTTTCGAAATGATATAACAACCCAGATGAGTCATAGCAGGAACAGCAAAAATATCAGTTAAATAATGATTGATATAGTCGATTTCGATGGCATAAATACGTGTAATTTTCACGAAAATCCAACTTAATAAATAGAGACAAAAGTAGGGATCGAACAATTTCATCCTTATACCACAAGTAGAATAATCAAAACACAAAAAATACCCAAAATTGCAAGAAATATAAAAAACGCATCGTCTATTAATTTTTGTGTGGTACTTCGTTTATCTTTATTTTCCATTATTCAAACAAATTTTTACAAAATTATTTTATTCATTTAGAATAGCATAAGACGAATGTCATTGTAAAGTGTTTAAAATAGGATAAGGCTATTATTTAAAACAAATTTCTTAACTTTAACTGTGTGAATATTGTTAATTTTATCAATAAAACCGTCATTTCGAGTGGAATTCTGAAAGAATTTTGTATTGAGAAAAAGGTTTTTGAAGGTGAAATTCTATTCTCATACAATTTTTCTTTATTTTATTTCGAAATGTTATTCGAACTGACGAATTTTAATTCAAAATACATAACGGGTTAACTTTAATAAATTAAATAATTGATCATGAAAATACTTTTATTATTTCTTTTTCCAATTTGTCTTTTTGCACAATCAATTGGCTATTTTGACTCAAAGTATAAACAAAATTTATCGCTTGAGAAGAATAATAAATTGATGCAAGATTATGTAAAACATCATAATAATCAACTGACAACGGTTTCTCCTCTAAATCCTATTGAAGAAAGAATTGAGTATAGATTTGATGATTCTATGACCATAGCACAAAATTTAATTAGAAGTATTGTACATGAGATATTTTTAAGTAAACCATTGAAATTAGGGAAATAAAAAAGCCCAATCTTTTAATTGAGCTTTTAAAATACTATAAAAAATATATAAAAAATTCTGAACTTAGAATTTAATATCCTCTGTTGTAGCGATTAAATCTTGTAATGTTTCACGGCGACGAATTAAATAATCTTTGTCATCAATTAACAAGACTTCCGCTGGTTTGAAACGCGAATTATAGTTTGATGCCATCGAGAAACAATATGCTCCTGCATTGTGGAAACATAAAATATCACCTTCGCTAATTTCATTTATTTTACGATTCGATCCAAACGTATCTGTTTCACAAATGTACCCTACAACAGTGTAATAACGACTACGTCCTTCTGGGTTAGAAATATTTTCGATTTCGTGGTGAGCGCTGTAAAACATTGGACGAATTAAATGATTAAATCCTGTGTCTATTCCAGCAAAAACAGTAGACGTTGTTTGTTTTACAACATTTACAGATGCTAAGAAAGATCCTGCTTCAGAAACCATGTATTTTCCTGGTTCAAACATTAGTGTTAATGGTTTTCCATACGCTTTTTCAAATGCATTGAAACGTGCTGATAAACGTTCTCCTAAATATTCGATGTCTGTTTCATCTGCTCCTGGATAATAAGGAACTTTAAATCCTGATCCAAAATCGATGTAAGATAAATTCTTGAATTCTGCAGCAACTTCAAATAAAATTTCTGCTCCTTGTAAGAAAACATCAATGTCCAAAATATCAGAACCTGTATGCATATGTACTCCGTCCAAATGTAAACCTGTATTTTCTACAACACGTTTGATATGTGGTAATTGATGAATAGAAATCCCGAATTTAGAATCGATGTGTCCTACCGAGATGTTCGCATTTCCGCCCGCCATAATATGCGGATTGATACGTACACAAACTGGATATTTAGGAAAATCTTGCCCAAATGTTTCTAAAACCGAAAGGTTATCAATGTTGATACGAACGCCTAATTCAATTGCTTTTTTGATCTCTGCATACGAAACGCCATTTGGCGTATAAATGATTTCTTTCGGTTTGAAACCCGCCATTAATCCTAATTCTACTTCTTGAATAGAAACTGTATCCAATCCTGAACCAAGTGATTTAAAATACTTTAAAATATTAAGATTTGTGTTCGCCTTACATGCATAATTTAACTTTAAACGTTTGACTGTAGAAAATGCATTGGTCATCTTATCATATTGCGATTTTATTTTGTTCGCATCATATACATATAAAGGTGCGCCATATTTTTGCACCAATTCTAATAGACGTTCTCTATTCAGTTCCATTTTGTTTAATTTTTTGTTTAAAGTTAAATTTCAGTTGCCAAAATTACGGAAATCAAATGGTTTTCTGACGATAATTCAGAATAAACTTGTTAAAAATCAATAAATTCGAATTTAATTTAAAAGATTAGTTTTTATTTCGAATATTATTCGTTAATCTAAGTTTTAACCCTTCCACCATTCTTTGAAATAAAACACCGAATCGTTCAGATTTACTGTTTCACCGATCATCGGAGTTAAAATATCAACCTTATTCTGCTTGCCATATTCCACAACTTTTTCTAAAGGTTCGTCCCAAGCATGTTTTGCTAATGCAAATTTTGCAGCATGTACAGGAATTATGTGTTTCGCTTTTAGATCGGTAACAATAGCAGGAATATCCGTTGGTAATGCATGAATGTATTTCCACGCATCGTTGTATTGTCCATTTTCGAGAATCGCAAAATCAAATTGTCCATATTTTTCTCCTATTTCTTTGAAATGTGTGTCATAGCCACTGTCTCCACCTAAGAATAGTTTTTGCGTTGGGGTTTTCAAAACATAGGAAGTCCAAAGTGTAACGTTGCGTTTAAATTTTCGACCAGAAAAATGACGAGCAGGAGTAAAGGTTATTTCAAGATTATTCTTCAACTTTATAGTAGTATACCATTCTTCTTCGATTAATTGTTCTGGTAAATAATTCCATTTTTCGAAATGTGCACCAACACCTAATGGCAAAATTACTTTATCCACTTTATGTTGTAATTCTTTTACCGTTTCATAATCCAAATGATCGTAATGATCATGTGAAATCACTAAATAATCAATCTTCGGAAAATCCTTTGTATGGTAGGTATTTGCTCCTTTAAATGCTTTATTGAAAATTGGTAAAGGTGAACCATGTTCACTAAAAACAGGATCAATTAAGAAATTAACACCATCTAATTGAATGTAATAAGACGAATGTCCCAACCAAATGAAGATATTTTCAGATGGATCAATTGATAAAATATCTGTTTGAATATGAGGAATTGAATCTTTTGGAGAAATATTCGAGTCTTTTTTACCGAAAATAAAATCCCACATCACTTTTTTAGCATCATAGCCTTCTGCAAAAGCAGGTGTGTGATTGAGGTTTTGAAACTGTCCATTTTTATAATGTTTAGATTGTTTCATTCGTTCCAAACGTTCTCCAGTAGCTTCTGCACCAAACGTATTCATTTGTAGAATGGCAAAAGTTATTAGTGAAAATAAAATAATGAGAGAAAGAATGAAGTAAAACATTTGTTTAAAAACTTTTCGGTGATTGATTTTTTTCATTTGGTTCAAAAATATAAAATGTTTTCAAATTGATAAGTTGTAAAAGGTAATGTAACATTTGTAACTTTCAAATTAAATTACTTTTATCAATTTTGTAACCGATTAGAAAAGTATAACGAATGGAATTTATCTTACAACCTTGGCCATGGTACGTTGGTGGCCCAATAATCGCAATCGTAATGTTATTGCTGATTTATTTTGGAAAAAGTTTTGGATTTTCATCTAATTTCAGAACCATTTGTTCTGCTTTTGGAGCTGGAAAATCATGTGATTTTTTCTCTTTTGATTGGAAAGCACAAAAATGGAATTTATTATTCTTGGTGGGTGCTGTAATTGGAGGTTATCTATCGGTACATTTTTTATCAGATAATCAAATTCCAGCAATTTCAGAAGCGACAATCGCACAATTA
This sequence comes from uncultured Empedobacter sp., assembly GCF_937930195.1. Taxonomy (NCBI): domain Bacteria; kingdom Pseudomonadati; phylum Bacteroidota; class Flavobacteriia; order Flavobacteriales; family Weeksellaceae; genus Empedobacter; species uncultured Empedobacter sp. The sequence goes on along the minus strand of NZ_CALGVK010000154.1, from coordinate 1,336 downwards.
AACGAAATGGGTTTTGAAAGTGCAGGAAAAACATATTCTCCTACCGAAATATTCGAAACTATGTCGATTAAAAATATTGCCTTATTATTTGTAGGTGGATTATTAATTGGTTTCGGAACACGCTATGCAGGTGGTTGTACATCTGGACACGCAATTTCTGGTTTGAGTGATTTGCAATTACCTTCATTAATTGCTGTAATCGGATTTTTTATCGGTGGACTTTTAATGGTTCATGTATTGTTTCCTTTAATTTTTTAATTTCATGAGAAGTTTAGTTTATATCATATTAGGTGTTATCTTTGGTGCAACCATGTATAAGGCAGAAACAGCCTCTTGGTTCAGAATTTTTGAAATGTTCAATTTTCAATCTTTCCATATGTACGGATTTATTGGTTCGGCATTGGTTGTCGGAACGATTGGAATTCAATTAATGAAAAAGAAAGAAGCAAAAGATATTAATGGTCAGAAAATTGTGATTCAACCCAAAGCAAAATCGATTGCACGTTATTTAATCGGAGGTATTTTCTTCGGTTTAGGTTGGGCATTAGTTGGAGCTTGCCCTGGTCCAATTTTTGTATTGTTAGGTGCTGGTGTTTATCCAATTTTAATTACAATTGCTGGTGCATTAATAGGTACTTTTGTTTACGGAAAAGTTAGAAATAAAATCCCACATTAAACATGATAAAAGAGAAAATAGAAGCAACTTACCCTTATCAATTTGAAGATGAATTGTTGGATGAAATTAATGAATTAGGTTCATTGATCGAGTTCAAAGCAAATGATGTCATGATCGATTTAAACCAATTTATCAAAGGAATGCCCATTCTTTTGAAAGGTGCTATTAAGATTATGCGCGAGGATTTTGATGAAGGTGAATTGTTGTTATATTTTCTTGAAAAAGGGGATACATGTGCCATGACAATGGCGTGTTGTTTGGGTGATAGACAAAGTAAAATTCGTGCTATTGCCGAAACAGATGGTGAATTGGTGATGATTCCGATTACTAAAATGGACGAATGGTTAGCGAAATATGCTTCTTGGCGTCGTTTTATTTTTGATAGTTATAACAATAGAATGGAAGAGATGTTGGTTGCGATTGACAATTTAGCATTTAATGACATGAACCAACGATTGAAAAAATATCTGTTGGATGTTGCAAGTATTAACAAAGGGAAAGTGATTGTGAAGACACATCAAGAAATAGCATACGAACTCAATACTTCTCGTGTGGTAATTTCTCGCCTTTTGAAAGCATTAGAAAAAGAAGGTTTCCTTCAATTAAATCGAAACGAAATCACGATTAATTAAGAATCATACAATAAAAAAGGAATCTCAA
>NZ_CALGVK010000153.1:0-10761 GCF_937930195.1 uncultured Empedobacter sp. | reverse complement strand
ATCAAAAACAAAAAATATAGAAAAAATCTCGCTGTTATAGCGAGATTTTTGGTTTATGAATTATGCTTTGCTTGCCATTCAGCAATTTCTTGTTCGTTTAATAAACAAGAATTTAATTCTTCTGTTATTTTTTCTTTATCTAATCCTTGCCCAATAAATACAAGTTCAATCATTCGATCTCCCCATTCCTTCGACCATTTTGCATCAATTTGTTTTTGATTAAATTGATAAGCTGCAAACTGAATTCTTTCGTCATATGGCATCGAACACCACCAAGCTCCCGCAGGATCAATTCGGATACTACCACCAGCTTGACTCAAGAAAATAGCTTCATCGGGACGATTTGCTAACCAAAATAATCCTTTCGAACGGTAAATAGTAGCAGGGAAATCATCATTCAAATACGTTAAAAAACGTTCTGCATGAAACGGAATTTTTTGTCTGTAAACAAAAGAAGTCATTCCATATTTTTCTTCTAAATGATCGTGATGTTCATGTGTACAATCTGCTCCACATTCGTGATCATGATGGTGGTGATGCTCTTCGTGTTCTTGTTCTTCCAATAATTTTACCCACGCATCCATGTCTTGAATTTTTTCGAAATCAAATAAATTTGTATTTAATATTTCAGTCAATTCAACATGCGAAAAACTTGCAGGAATTATTTTAGCCGTAGGATTTAATTTTGCAACAAATGCTTCGATATTCATCAAGGTTTCTTCTTCGACTAAATCCATTTTGTTTAGAATGATGATATTAGAGAATTCAATTTGATCAATTAATAAGTTGACAATTGGACGATTATCTTCTCTGTTTTCTGTAAATCCACGATCAAAAACATCTTCATCAGTTCCTAAGTTTTTGAAGAAATTATAAGCGTCAACTACTGTCACCAAAGTATCTAAACGAGCAACTTTTGGTAAATCTACTTTTCCATCAGGCGAAACAAAATCTAATGATTGTGCGATTGGTCCTGGATCAGAAATACCAGAGCTCTCGATTACTAAGTAATCATATTTGCCAGATTTTGCTAATTTTTCGATTTCAACGATTAAATCTTCGCGCAATTCACAACAAACACAACCATTGCTCAATTCAACCAATTTTTCATCGGTTTGAATCAAATCATTTTCACGAGATACCATTTGTGCATCAATATTTACCGCTCCCATGTCGTTTACGATAACCGCAACTTTTAATCCTTTTTTGTTGTGTAATATATGATTGAGAAGTGTCGTTTTTCCGCTTCCAAGAAATCCAGAAAGTACCGTTACAGGTAATCTATTTTCCATAATTTATGCTTAAAAATGTTTTACAAAGTTACGTTTTTATCAAGCAAATTTTTAGCCTAAATTATCTATAAATTTTATAATGTTCTGTTAAGAATATGATGAAAAGTAATTTATTTCTGGAATTGTTTTATTTTTGTTTAAAATCAATCAAAGTAATGTTTGTCAATAGTGTTATCACGCTAATAATTATTTCAGTAATACTTGAAATTTACCTCTATTTTAACTTTAAAAAATTTTATCACAACAAGTATTTCCTTTTTGGAAATATGCTCATTTGGCTTCTTGTTTTGACGAATTTTGGCTATCATTTAATCTTTTTCGACCGTAATGTAGGGCAAACGCAAGCGACAATGTGGGGAACAGGTTTGTTTATGTTGTTTGGTTTTCCTCGTTTAATTTTGATTATATTTTTCCTAATTCAAGATATTATAAGAGGATTAGGTTGGCTATTCAATCGAATGAGTAATCATCAACCCAAAGCAGATTCCTATTTACCTTCTCGTCGAAAATTTGTAATGAATACTGGATTAACAGTAGCTTCTATACCTTTTTTTAGTTTGATTTATGGAATGACTTTAGGGAAATATAATTTTAAAGTCATTAAGAAAAAACTGGTTTACGAACGTTTACCAAAATCATTTGATGGATTTAAGATTTTACATATTACTGATATACATTCGGGAAGTTTGGATAATCGTGAAAAAATAAAGCAAGCCGTAGATTTAATTAATCAACAAGAGTTTGATATATTGTTATTTACAGGTGATATAGTGAATAATTTTTACTGGGAAATGGATAAATGGTACGATATTTTCTCGAAAATTAAACAAGGTAAATATGGTAATTTTGCAGTTTTAGGAAATCATGATTATGGAGAGTATTCGGATTGGAAATCAGAGGAAGAGAAGCAAGAAAACTTCGAGAAGATTAAAAGAATTTTCCCTAAAATAGGAATGCAATTGTTGTTAAATGAAAATCGATTGATTACAATAAATAATGAAAAAATTTCGTTGATTGGTGTTCAAAATTGGGGAACACGATTTAAGAAATTAGGTGATATTGATGTTGCTTCTCGCACTGTCAATACTGATGATTTTAAAATTGTATTATCTCATGATCCTTCGCATTGGAACGAAATATTGAAGCATCATCCTAAACATTTTGATTTAACATTATCTGGACATACGCATGGTATGCAGTTAGGGATTGAGGTTCCGAAAATTGGTTTACGTTGGAGCCCGTCACAATATGTTTATCCACAATGGGCAGGTTTTTATGATTTTGAAGGAAAAATAATCAATGTGAATAGAGGTTTTGGTTACCATTTTTACCCTGGTAGAGTAGGTGTCTGGCCAGAAATTACAGTAATCGAATTAAAATCAATTTAAGATATGATCTAAAAGCAACCAAATTATTTGGTTGCTTTTTTTTTGATGTACATCAATGAAAGACTGCTAAAATTTATGGATTATTGTAATAGAAAAAATTTATAAACATGAATGAAGAATTAATTCCTTTACAAGTTGTAAAGAATGAAAAAACAGTAAGGTTTGAACTAAATGTTGATGGTTTTATTGCGTTTATTGATTACAAGCAAGATGACAATGTAATCAAATTAATACATACAGAAGTTCCTGATGAATTGGGCGGTAGAGGAGTAGCTGCAGCTTTGGTTGAAAAAACATTGGTTTATTTGGAAGAGCATGGTAACGTCTTATTTCCGTATTGTCCTTATGTTTTTGCTTACATCAAAAAACATCCTGTTTGGAAAAGAATTGTTGATCCAAATTTTTCGAAATACGATGAGTTGTAGAAAATAGCAATCATTATATTTTTTTTATAGCTTTTGAGGTTTAATTATTTTAAATAATTGAACTTCAAATTTCTATATTTTTTTATCGTATAAAAACAATTAAGTACTTATAATCATTTAAACTTCCCAAATTAAATTGATTATAAAATGAATGTATTTTTGATTTATCTTAAATAGAGTAGCTGTTATAGATTTATAAGTGTTAATTTCGCGAAAAAATAAATATGAAAACTATTTATCAATTATTTCTATTCATAAATATTTTGATAAGTCAAACTTGTTATTCCCAATTAGATAATATACACTATTTACAACCGCTTGTATTTGGAGATTACGCTTCTTCAGTAACGCAAGAATTTATTTACTTATCTACACCATCTAAAGAACCTATTACTGTTGAAGTAACATATCCGGATGAAATTTCATCACCTCGATTATTAGTGGTTAATTTATCATTAGCAACTAAATCTTATGTTAGTGATGGTTTAATAACGTTGAGTAATGAACAACCAGTAAGGATAAGTTTTGTTAATACAAGTAATTCTATATTAAAACCTGGATTATCTGCTGTTTCTTTACCAACAAATAGAGCTGGTACAATTATAAAATCAAATGAGGGAGGGCTGGTTTTTAAATCAAAGGAATCTTTTTATGTTAATTATAGAGCAAGACATACAGGACATGCTGGAACAGTTTTAACAAAAGGAAAAGTTGCTTTAGGAAAAACATTCTTATGGGGTGGGACACCAAATGAGTTTTCTAATACTACTAGTAACATTGGTACAATGCTTTCTTTTACAGCAACAGAAGATAACACAGAAGTTGTTGTAGACAATTATGAAGAAGGATTAGAATTTTTGAATGGTAATGGTTTGGCTCCAATAATACACCCAACTATTTCTGTCAATTTGAACAAGGGTGAATCATACATATTGTATGCAAAAATGAAGAAAGGAGCTATAACAGTACAAAATAACGGATGGTTAGGTGCAAGGATTCAGTCAAGTAAACAGATATCTGTTACTGTTGGAGGTTTGCTTCAACAAGGCGGTAAAGCAGACAATAGAGATATCGGATTAGATCAAATAATACCAATACAATATGTAGGAACTGAGTATATAATAATGCAGGGTAATGGTTCTATAAATAATGAAAGAGTCATTGTTATAGCAACAGAAGAAGATACTAAAATTACAGTTAATGAATCAACTATCGAAAATAAATTAACAAAAATTGGGGATTATTTAATTGTACCTGGTTCTAATTTTATGAATAAAAACATGTATATATCTAGTGATAAACCAGTGTATGTTTTTCATAAAGTTTTTGGAAGTAGTGGTTTTCAAACAAATAATTTCATGCTTATACCTCCAACTTCATGCAATGGACAAAATTCTGTTGATTTAATACCAGATGCTAAAACGATTGGTGATACAAGTTATCCAAATACAATCTTATCAGTTCTTGCAAGAAAAGGAGATAGTTTTAAACCTATAATTGAATTAAATAATGAAAAACTATCTGAATCAGAAGGGCCAACTAATGTACCTGGAAATTCTGATTGGGTTTCATATCGATATGCAATAGGAAGCAAGGGATTAGGAAATATAAAAATTTCAGCATTAGGAACAATTCAAGCTCAAATTTTAGGTGCAAGTGGTGATGCAGGATTTGGAGGGTATTATTCTGGTTTTGGAATTGTTCCAGAATTAAAAGTAATCATTAAAAATAAACGTAATGATTTAGCATGCACAGGAGATACAGGAATATCAGTATTACAATCAGAATTAAATCAATTTTCAGGTACTTATCAATGGTATAAAAATGGAAAATTAATTCCAGGAGCTACAACTATTACTTACGATATACCTTATAAAGATACAGAATCAGCGGATTATTTTATGACAGTAACATTAAATGATGGTTGTATTTATTTTAGTGAAATAATAACTACTTATGCCTGTCCATGCTTTAAACCATTTAATCCTGAAGCTACAGACACAAATTCAGTTGTTGGCATTTCAACCACAGAAACTAGGACAACCCCATTATGGCCAAATGACATTCCAAATGCATTTTTGGTATTAGAATCAAAAAATAAGGGACTTGTTATCTCGAGAAATAAGAATCCAGAAAAAAATATTTTGTTACCAGTAAGAGGAATGATTGTATATGATTCTGATGATAAATGCATAAAGTTATACAATGGAACAAAATGGTCTTGTATAAAACAAAAATGTTATGATTATGAATAGTAGAAATAGGTTAATACTAATTAGTTTTATTTTAAAAATTCAGATATTATTTGGTCAAATTTCTATTGGTAAGGCGAATGTAGATGGAAGTGGATTGATAGATTTTCAATCAGAAACAACAAAAGGAATAGTATTATCTCATGTAGAGGATGTGAATAAAATGCATGATATTTCGGAAGGAACATTTGTGTACGATGAGTTTTCTGCAAAGGTGATGTTTTTTGATGGTGAAACTTGGATTGATATGAATGGAGTAGAGGGATTGAATCCATCAAAATTAGAAACTATAGAATCTTCATCGAAAACTGGAATGATTATAGGAAATGATACTACTGATGCAATAGGTATATTAGTTTTAGAGTCTGATGACAGAGCTTTAATTTTGCCAAAAATAGAGAATCCAGCAAAAAATGTAAAATCACCATATGCAGGAATGATTTGTTATGATACCTTAAGTGATAATTTATATATGTTTAATGGAAAATATTGGACATTCTGGGGAATTGAAGAAGATGATACTATATAAAAAGTATTTTTATATATCATAACGAATAAGATTATAAAAACAAATGCGACCCGAAAAAGGTCGCATTTGTTTTTATACATTGAAAAGCAATTTTTTTAAGCTTTTTGATGATCATCTTCATCATGTGTGTAAGTCTGTTCGATCGCAACATGTCCTTCCCATTTGTCTACAGCAACCGTAGATAAAGCGTTTCCAAGTACATTTGTCATCGAACGAGCCATGTCACAGAAGTGGTCTATTGGTAAAATCAAAGCAATTCCTTCTGGTGGAATACCAAACATCGAACAAGTTGCAACAACTACAATCAATGAAGCTCTTGGCACTCCTGCAACACCTTTTGACGTTAACATTAAAACCAATAACATCAAGATTTGTTTTTCGATTGGCATATGGATGCCATAAACTTGTGCAATAAATAAGGATGCGAAGGTCATGTACATCATGGATCCATCTAAATTGAAGGAATATCCGAGTGGTAAAGTGAATGAAATAATCTTCTTTTGGGCACCGAATTTTTCTAATTCTTCTACTAATTTAGGGAAAACAGCTTCGGATGAAGTTGTTGAGAAAGCGATTAATAATGGTGCTTTGATGTGTCTTAATAAGTCGAATAAACGTTTTCCTAAAATAAAGTATCCAACGATACATAATACTAACCACAATAAGGCGATTCCTATTACAAAAGCGATTAAGTATTTAACATATAATGCGAAAATTCCGAATCCGTAAGTTGCAATAGCAGCAGCAATAGTTCCTAAAACACCCAATGGTGCAGTCCACATTACGTAACCAACCATGATTAGAACGATATGCGAAATTTTATCTAAAGCTTTTGTGATCATTTCTCCTTCTTTTCCGTAAGCAGCCATGGCTACTCCAAAGAAAATAGAGAAAACTACAATTTGTAAAATTTCATTTGTTGCAAACGCTTCAAAAACAGATTTTGGAATCATGTGTGTAATGAAATGTTCTAATGTTAATGAAGCTTGTCCTTTTAATAAATCTTGAGCAGAACTCGCATCCATTTCTATGTTTATGCCTTCTCCAGGCTTCATTATATTTACAACAACAGCACCGATTACCAAAGAAGTAAGTGAAGCTGTAATAAACCATCCCATGGCACGCCCTCCAACGCGTCCAACCATTTTCATATCACCCATTTTAGCAATACCTACAACTAAAGTTGAAAAAACTAATGGCGCGATAATCATCTGAATAAGTCGAATAAAAATAGTACCAAGTAATTTGATATTTGTCGAAAATGTTTTAATAAATTCTGGAGAGGTGTAGTAATGTACATAACCACCAACAGCCACACCAATTAACAAGGCAACGATGATAGCTATAAAAAGTTTGTTATTTTTCATTATGCGATTTTAAACTTTTCCAAAACTACTATTTTTTAGCAAAATATTAAGAATTTAAATGGAATTATACGTTAATTAAATATAAAACCCTTTGTTAGAATACGATACAAAGGGTTTTATTATGGTGTATTGAGTACTATTCTGGTTGTTTGAATGGAATTTCTTGATTTAGAATTTCTTCAATTAAGCTTGCCATTGGTTCACTAGAGTGATCTACAATAGAATAATTGATCGTTGTATTCTTATCAACAGAAAGTTTTATTAATTCTTTATTCGGAAATTTGATAGGATAAATACACAACTCAATTTCTTTATTTATATTTTCTTTGTTGGAATAATACAAATGCGCGTAAAATATTAATTGCAATTGTTTCGCTTTATCTTCTTTTTGATAAACAACTTCGATTTCTTCTGTTTTAACCGAAATATCTTTCGCATAACCTGTTTTGTAATCAATAATTCGCAATTGATTGTTAACAGAATCAATACGATCAATAACACCTTTAAGTTTTACTACTTTTCCATTGGTCAAGGTAAAATCTACTTCGTGTTTTGATTCCAATGATTGAATGATAAATTCATTTTCTTTTGCCGTTTTCACATCTTTTGACAAAACACCGTCAACAATTCGTTCTGCAATTTTATAAATCAAATAGTTTGGACCTTTGTCTAAATGTCCATCTTTATATTCCTTCTGAAAATGAACTTGTAAAGTCTTATCTTTTTCTTTTTCAATTAATTTGAAATCGTTTTCGTGTAAAATTCGGTTCAAATAAGGTTGATATAAATCTTCTAAAGCACCATGTACAATATTCCCTAAAGTTCTTGCACTTACGGTTTCTTCGGCCTCTTCAACTTCTTTTACGTTGAAGATTCGTTGTTCATAAAAATCCAATGGATTACGCAAATAGGAAGAAAGAGAAGAAGGAGAGATTCCGTATTCTGCCCAATTCCAAAGTTTTTTCATCGTTTCATCTGTTTTAGGAACAATAATTTCTTTCAATGGTTTTGTAACAAAACTTGGTGCAGCAAAAATTTCTTTCATCTTGTGATGACTTTCAAATTTTATTTGCGCTAAAAAGCGAGATTTTTCGCCAGAACCCATTCCGTCTGCTTCTGTATCATAAACAAAGTAAGCATTTTTCGCACGTTGAATCAATCGGTAAAAGTGATACGCATAAATCGAATCGTTTTCGGTAAATGTATTCAATTTCATTTGTTTGCGAATGTCATACGGAATAAATGTATTGTTTTGTCGTCCCAAAGGCAAAATTTCATCATTTATAGAAGTCATGATAATGTTGTCAAAATTTAACAAACGTGTTTCCAAAAGTCCCATTAATTGTAAACCTTTCAATGGTTCGCCAATAAACGAAATAGATTCGGAAGAAACGATTTTGTTGTACAACAAAAATAATGTTCTATAATCTTTTATATCATTTACTTGTAGTAAGTTTTCGTGTAATTGATTGAATACTTTTTTGAAAAAGAACAAGTATTCTTTCGTTAATAAATCATTCATCGAAGGATGATGCAATAATTCATCTGTCCAATTTTTTAAATGATGAATAAATGCTGTAATAGATGTTGGAATATGAAAAATGGATTTGAAAATAGAATTTTCTAACGCATTTTGAATTGATTTCTCTGAATTGAATATTCGATTTTGAGTACGAATTTCATCAATTAGTTGTCGACTTTTATCCGAACTAAAATGAGATAAGGTTTTGTTTTCGAGAATTTGTAAAACATTCTTGAAATAAAACATCGATCCTTTTCCTAATTTTTCGCGATTCATCTGCAATTCGAAAATCGATTTGAAAAATTGTGCTAATGGAACCGAACGTAATGGAATACCCATCGAGATATTAAGATGCGTAATATTTTCGGGTAATGAATTTAGAATTGCAGGTAAAATAGATTCATCAGCCAAAATTAAAGCTGTATTTTTAATCTCATCGTCGTTCAGGTTTCGGATTAAATCTGCGATGTATTTTGCTTGTCCAACTTGTTTTGCAACACCAATTGTGTGTAAATTTTTTGGCTTCGAAAATTCATCAACAACCCAATTAATTGGTTTTATTTTTTCTTTGTATTTTCTTAAAAATGAACCCGCCTCCTGATTGGGGTTTTCATAGTAATATTTATCTGCATCAAAATATAAAGTGGCTAAATTTTCTTTTTCTAATTTAAAAATAAGCGCTTGTTCTGCTTTCGTTAATGCATTGAAACCAGCAAATACATAATGAGAAGTTTTGTTCTCAACAATTTCGTTGACTTTTTCGCTCGCAATTCTAAAAACCATTCCAGCATAACCTTCCTTCGAATCAAGTAAATCTTGTTGCAATTGAACGTATAACTTTGAAACGATTCCCCAAAAAGTTAAATGATTTTGAATGATTTCATTTTTACCAATATCAATTTTTCCTTCACCCCATTGATTGATTCGTTCAACCGAAACCAAATAATCTAACACTTTATTCGCAGGTTGCAAGGAAGCGTCAATATCATCAAAGTCTTTTAAAACAGTTGGTCCCCATTTGATAAAATCTTCGAAAGAATCTGGTTTGTCAACGATTTTCTTATAAGCTTGATAGGCTTTGAACCAAAGATTGATACCAGAAATAATTTCTAAACCAGAAAGTTCGCTCATCAATTCCTCGATACTTTTCATTTGAGGGAGAATGATATTTTGCGATTGACGTTGAAATTCTTCTCTAAAAAAAAGCATAGGACGCTTTCCTGGTAAGACCAAAGTCGTATTGATAAAATTTGTTTGATTATGCAATAAATCTTTTACAACATTTTCTATGAATTGAGCCATTTTGAAATTTTCTTTGTTGAATTGTTGTAAAAGTAAGGATTTTGAAAGACAAAAGGTGGCGTTTAGTTGTCTATTTATTACTTTTTTAAGTTGACTTCTACATGTTCTGAACGTTGGAAAACTCCATTTTTGTAGTAATCTTTAGAAATTAGATTTCCTTTTTTGTCATATTTTAAAAATACACCATTTCCATTATTTATAGGTCCGCAATATACTATTTCACCTTTGCTTGTATAACAATCTTTGGCAGTTACGAGTAAATTGTTTTGAAATACTAAAGTAGCAAATGGCTTTCCGTTTTTATAAAAATATTGGAATGCTCCTTCTGCTAAATCATTAATGAATAATCCTCTACTTTCGATAACGGAATTTGGAAAATAAGTAATTTCCATGCCTTCTTTTTTATCATTTACATAGCTTGTTTCTCTAAAAAGTAAACCGTTTGGAAAATATTCGTAAGTTATACCTTCTCTTTTATCATATTCATTTAGTCCAATGATAGTTTTTATTTTACCGTTTTCGTATCTTTTGACTTCTTCAAAAAGCTGTTTGTTTTGAAATTGACTAAACACAAATGTTTCTGAACAGATCAATAATAAAAAAAGAAAATATTTTGACATTTTATAAAATTCTAAGTTCAACAAATAAGTGCAACTCAAATTAAATCATTGGGGGCTAGCCCCC
>NZ_CALGVK010000152.1:0-4614 GCF_937930195.1 uncultured Empedobacter sp. | reverse complement strand
TATTGTACGAGTATGGAGCAGAAAGGGTCTCGTTTAAAAATGGAGAATATATTTTTAAAGAAGGTAGTTATCCATTTTTTTATTTTCAAATCCTTGTCGGAAAAGTAAAACTTAACCATTTTAATGAAGAAGGCAAAGAATCTATTCAAAATATTCTTTCGCCAGGCAAAAGTATTGGAGAATGTTTCTTGTTTCTGGATAATCAATATCCAACAAATGCAGAGGCTTTAGAAGATACAGTTCTTTTACGATTAAATAAATCTGTTTTTTTAGAATTATTAAATTCGAATCCCTACTTGTATAAAAATCTGAGTAGATGTATTTCAGAAAAGTTATATTACAAGTTTTTGATGATGCAAAATAATTCTATTAACAGTCCTATTGTAAGGTTAAAAGGATTATTAGATTATTTAAAAAATGATACAGTAGAAATCAAAACACCTTTTTCGTTCAAAGTAGAGCTTACTCGTCAACAATTAGCTGGTTTAACTGGAATGTGTGTCGAAACTGTTATACGCACAGTAAAATTAATGGAATCTCAAGACATGCTACGGTTGCATAAAGGAAAAATACTCTATTAAAAAGTAAATTTTTTAACATCCTAAATCAACGATTATGTTTCCACAATTTAAAGAATTTTTTATATCAAGTTTACATATTTTCGCCTATATAATTTTGCTTATAGGTGGATGGATTTTTCTATTTTTTTGGCTCAGAAAGCGAAAAAAGAATAGAAATAAAAGAAAATAATTTGATTATTGTGTTAGCCAATTATCATTGTTATGTGATAATTGGCTAATTTTTGTTAATGCATTATATTTCTAAGAACTCGTTATGGATGATCCGAATTAATTCCTGTTCTTTTTGGACTTTATAATAAGAGAATTTTGAGTAAAAACGAATAAGCATATTTTTTGTAAAAAGAGTTCCTTCATCTGAAATGTTGTTCTGATTAACATATTCAAGAGCATTTATTTTGTATTCTGCAATCAGTTGATTTAGAAATTCTTTTTTCTGTGTGCAGTTCGTCTTTTGACTAATTTTATCAATAGATTGAATGATAAATGGAGGATCAATTAATAAATGCGCTGTTGCTGATCCGAATATAAATTCATGAATTAAACTTAAAAATTCGTGTTCTGTTTGAGTTATTTCCAGTTTATATATATGCATATCTTTTTTTTAACCATTTATTATTTCTCCACCGTTCGGGTGCAAGACTTGTCCACTTATAAATTGAGAATCTTCGCAAGCTAAAAATAAAAACGAAGGAGCTACTTCATTTGGCATTCCTGCTCTTTTCATTGGAGAATCAGTACCAAAATTGGCTACTTTTTCAGAATCAAAAGAAGAAACGATAAGAGGTGTCCAAACTGGACCTGGAGCAACAGCATTTACTCGAATTCCGCTTGCTATCAAATTAGACGATAAACTTCTAGTAAATGAAACAACAGCCCCTTTTGTAGCAGCATAATCGATTAATTTTGGACTTCCTCGATAAGCTGTAACAGATGTGGTGTTTATAATAGAACCTCCTTTTTTCATATAAACTAAAGCAAATTTAGTTGTCCAAAAGTATGAGAACACATTGTTCTGAAATGTTTTAATCAATTGTTCGCTGCTTATATTTTCCAAAGATTCGCTTTCCCAATGTAATGCAGCATTATTGACTAAAATATCTATCTGCTTATAATATTCAATTGTTTTTTCTACTGCGGCAAGACAATTTTCTTCTTTTGATAAATCCCCCTTGATCAGTAAACATTTTCTGTTATACTTTTCAACTTCTTTTTTAGTTGCCTTCGCATCAATTTCTTCGTTAAGATAAGCTACTGCAAGATCAGCCCCTTCTTTCGCAAAAAGCAGCGCAACTGCTTTACCAATTCCACTATCACCACCAGTAATTAACGCTACTTTTCCTTTTAATTTTCCTTCTTTCGCATAAATTATAGGATCCGTTTTGGGAATAGGTTTCATGTTTTCTTCAATTCCAGGTCTATTTTGTTGTTGTTTTTCGTGTTTTATTTTTTTCATAAGATTAATTTTTTAAAAATTATCGAGATTTATTGCGTAATGTGTTAGTAGATATAGATTGTATTTTGCTGAATTTGTAAACTAATTTTTCACTCATACATTGACATAAAATCAAATATAAATGAGGATGTTCTTCTAAAAGATTGAAAAATTTATACTTTTCTAATCGAATAATATGGCAATCATCAATCGCTTGAATTGTAATCGAATAAGAGTTATTGGTAAATAAAAAAGCTTCTCCTAAACTTTGTCCTTTTACAAGCATAGATTTTAGAATAATTTTTTCTTGATAAAAGTTATTTCTAATAGCCTTCCCCTTTAAAATTTGATAATAAAACTCTGCATATTTCCCTTTTTTCATTATTATATCGCCTTGTTTGTATGTTTTTTTTACACCTCCAAATTTTAGTAATAATTCATTGTTAATTAGCATATTAAAAAGTTTTGATTAGCGTCTATCTAAGGTAATATCAGATTAAACTTCATTTTATGAGTAGGATCATGTTGGTATTTACTTTTTTAGTCTTAAGAAATAAAAGCTATCGCCAATGATTATTAAATACATCATTTTATTAAAGTCTAATATGATTGTAATCATATTCTTAGCATTTTTCTCCTTCTAATTTTGAAAATATAAAGACGAAATCGATTGTCATTTTATTTAAACACAAGAAATATATTTTATCAAAATTATTACCTGCCTTGTACCCTTATTTGGTGTCATAAGAATAAGTTGTAGAAAACAAAAGAAATGACAGCAAATTATTCAGATTCTGCTAATCACACGGAGAGGTTCAAAATATAAATCATTTTATCTAAAAGTTGTAAATGGATTAATCTTTGATTATTAGTTAATTAAACCAAATTTAAATGAAGAAAAATAAGAAAACTGAACAAATAAAAAAATATATTGTAGATAATAGCAACCAGATTTTAACTACAAATGATGGAGTTGCAATACATGACAACAACAATACGTTGAAACTGGGAGTTAGAGGACCATCTTTACAACAAGACCACATTTATTTTGATAAGTTAGGGCATTTTGACCGAGAAAGAATTCCAGAAAGAGTGGTTCATGCTCGCGGAAGTGGAGCCTATGGGATATTAGAAATTCATGAAGATATCTCTGAATTTACTCGAGCAAAGTTTTTACAAAAAGGAGCAATTACACCTCTTTTTACAAGATTTTCAACAGTTGCAGGATTCAAAGGTTCAACCGATTTAGCCAGAGACGTAAGAGGTTTTTCAGTCAAATTCTATACAGAAGAAGGAAATTACGATTTGGTAGGAAATAATATTCCAGTATTTTTTATACAAGATGCCATGAACTTTCCTGATTTAGTACATGCTGTAAAACCTGAGCCAGATACTGAAATGCCACAAGCAGCTTCTGCCCATGATACATTTTGGGATTTTATTTCACTTATGCCAGAATCTTCTCATATGATTATGTGGTTAATGTCAGATCGTGCGATACCAAGAAGTTTTAGAATGATGGAAGGTTTTGGTGTTCATACGTTTAAATTAATCAACAGTAAAGGTGAAATAACATTTGTTAAATTTCATTGGAAACCTAAGTTGGGAGTTCATTCAGTAGCTTGGAACGAGGCACAAAAAATTTCAGGTTTTAATTCTGATTTTCATAGACAAGACTTATGGGAAAATATTGAAAAAGAAAATTTTCCACAATGGGATTTGGGTGTTCAATTGATACCTGAAAAGGACGAGATGAACTATCCATTTGATTTATTAGATCCTACGAAACTTATTCCAGAAGAGTTAGTGCCTGTAAAACTTATTGGGACAATGACACTTAATCGTAATCCAGACAATTTTTTTGCAGAAACTGAACAGGTTGCATTTGATCCAGGAAGAATTATTCCAGGTATTGATTTGTCAGATGATCCTTTATTACAAGGTAGAGTATTTTCATATATGGACACTCAAAATTATAGATTAGGTGGTGCAAACTTTCATGAAATACCAATTAATAGATCAATCAATCAAAAAAACAACAATCAGAAGGATGGAACAAATAGAATGGATATTTTAAAAGGAGATGTAAGTTATTTTCCAAATAGTAAAGCATCAGGATGTCCTTATCATGCTATATTGAAAGGTGAAGAAGGTTTTCAATCTCATCAACAAGAAGTACAAGGAATGAAAGTAAGAGGAAGATCTGATTCTTTTGCGGATCATTTTTCTCAAGCCACTTTATTTTTTAATTCTCAATCTGAATCAGAAAAACAACATATTATAGATGCTTTTAGTTTTGAATTAAGCAAAGTGAGCGACTCAAAAATTAGAGAAAGACAAGTAGCTATCCTTTATCAAATTGATAAAACTCTTGCTCAAAAAGTTGGTGATAATCTTGGTATAGTACCTCCAAAAGAGTTGGATGAACTGACATTAAGTTTTGCAAGGCAAAATCATCCCAATTATCCTCTGCAGCCTAAAAAACAAGAAATAAATTCATCTGTTGCTTTGAGTATGAAAGTTAAAGAAGGTGAAGGAACTATAACAACCAGAAAAGTAGCCTTTTTAGTAGATAATGGTGTTTCTAAAAAAAGTGTAGAT
>NZ_CALGVK010000151.1:0-13558 GCF_937930195.1 uncultured Empedobacter sp. | reverse complement strand
TTACTGTTGCAGTTTTACCAGAAGCCGAAGAAGTGGATGTGGTGATTAATCCAGCAGATTTAGAATATCAAACAGCTCGTTCGTCTGGTGCGGGAGGACAAAATGTAAATAAGGTTGAAACGAAAGTTCAATTAACACACAAACCTTCAGGTATCGTAATTGTTTGTCAAGAAGCGCGTTCGCAACATAAAAACCGCGAGAAGGCATTGCAATTGTTACGTACAAAATTGTATGAAATAGAATTCGAGAAAAAACATTCAGAGCGTTCGGCTCAACGTAAATCTTTAGTGTCAACTGGAGACCGTTCGGCTAAAATTCGTACATACAACTATCCGCAGGGACGTGTAACGGATCACCGTATCAATAAGTCGATTTACAATTTGGATAACTTTATGAATGGAGATATTCAAGAAATGATTGATGCGTTGAAAGTGGCAGAAAATGCAGAAAAATTGAAAGGATCAGAAGAAGATTTCTAATATTCATCTGATTAATAGAATAAAAAAAATCCATCTCAATGACTGAGATGGATTTTTGTTTATTATAAACCTATAGATACACCCATAAAAGGTTGAAATCCGCTAGAGAATATACTTTCATTTTCTTTGTATAATACGTTATACATAACACCTGCTTGAAATCTTACAGGTCCAGAAGATTGATAACCAGCACCTAACCATAAAGCAGATTCATCTAAATTTGTTTCGTAATTATAGTTATAACGTTCGTTATACTTTTGTTTCCCTGTGTAGTACATATAGTTGGCTCTAAGAAAAAGATTTTCGACTGGAAAAAAGTTAACATAAGGTCCAGCATTAAATAAATTCAATTTAGCATAATCGTCTTTTGCATATTGATAACCGGCTGTAGCACCAAGTTCTAAATTGTTAGCAATCATGTAACCAACACTTGGAGAAACATTGAAACCAAAATAACCATTATTACCAAAAGATAATCCAAGACCACCACCAAATCGCCAATTGTTATTAAATGGTTGGTTTTGATTTATTTGAGCATAAATAGTACTGCTTAGGGTTAAAGAAATGATAAATAAGAGTAACTTTTTCATAGAAATTTAATTAATATTTAACGTTTAAAAATGGCTCTAATTGAAAAAACCACTATAAATTTGTCCTATCAAAAATAATAATTCTGTTTTTCAATAAACATCATTATTAATTTTAATCGTAACGAGTCGTTCATAGTTTTTTATTATAAAAGAATAGATATTAGGTTTAATAAATCTATAATTTATTGCTTTTCTGGTTTTATCTTTGCAGTAGTAAAGTTAATCAAAATAGACAATATAAAAATTTAAACAAATGAAATTATTATCGCCAGAAAAAAAACAAAAAATCGCTGATATTTTAATTAAATTATTAGCAGACGAGCATATTTTATATTTAAAAACAAGAAATGCACATTGGAATATTGAAGGTCCAGATTTTCAAACCATACATGTGTATTTTGAAACGTTATATAACGAGTTACAAATTGTCATAGACGATGTTGCGGAAAAAATACGTCAAAAAGATGTATACGCACCAGCAACAATGGCAGAGTATTTGCAGTTAGCTCATTTGTCAGAGGCAAGAAAAACAGAAAACAAAGATAGTTTAAGTTTTATTGCTGATTTGCTACACGACCACGAAGTGATTATAGACTTTTTGGCGCAGGCTGTAGTAGAAATTGATGAGTTCAACGATATTTCAACTTCGGATTTCTTAGTTGGTTTATTAGAACAACATCAAAAAACTGCTTGGATGCTTAGATCGCATCTTAAATAAAGTGAACATTATTTTACTTCATAAGTTTTTAGTGTTAATTCATATTAGTGTTAATTAGGTTGAGCCTTGGATTTTCCAAGGCTTCAGCTTTTTATAGAGGTTTGTATTTTAACCCTCTACTTCTTTTACTTCTGCATCTAACGCATTTGTTTTTACAGAAGCTATTCCATTTTTAGCACCAGATTCTGTTTCGTACGATTGGCTTGTTCCAATAATTTGTCCGTTCGTAGCTTTCAAATTGAAATGCCATTTTCCAGAAGTTCCTTCTTTCAATTCAAATTTAGAATCATCTTGCGAATTTTTACGGACTGATTCGATTCCGTTTTCGCAACTTGCTTTTTGTTTGTACCCTTCGCTTGCCAAAATATTTTGTCCGTTTTTAGCTTTTAAACGAAAACGATATTCTCCTGCTTTGTCTTGATAAATTTCAAACATAATAAATAGATATTTAATGGTTTATGATGAATATAAATGTATAAAATTTATTTGATAGTTTGAATGATGAAAAATAGGTTCAATAAAAAAATCCTGAAATTAATTTTCAGGATTTCAAATTTTTATTCGATTCTCTTCAAATTGTCAACATTGTTTTTATGAACATATAGCGGTATGTGTTCGATTACAACGTCATTTTTCTCAAGTCCAAAAGATTTCGGTATGTTAAATTCTATTTTCTTTAAAATGTAATATATTTTTAAAGTAAAGAATTCTTTCATGCTTAGTTTGGTTTCAATTGAAGGGAATTTTTCAATTAATACAAATTTCATGTCAGGATCTTGATTGTATTTTTTTAGACAAGGATTCAAGTATTTTAATTCCAATTCTCCATTTGCATACATATCATTGATTACTTTTTTGATATATTGTTCTGTTTTGGGTTGAACTCTAAATCCAATATTAAACGTAATTCGGTATATTTTTTGCTCAACAATTGGCAGAATTTTATAATTTAATGTATAAGGTTCGCTATCACGATTAATGTTGACAAACCAATATACATCTGCACGTTTTGGTCGCTTTGATAGGATAGATTGAATACTGTATTTTTCAATGTTTTTTGGATTGGTAGATTTGGTTAAATAAAACAAGAAAGTCGAATATTTGTTTATGGTTTTGTCTTCGCTTAATTCTGTTAATACATTGGCATATCGCTTTATTTTGACAAATTCGAGGTTGCGTGAATTGAGAATTTTACCATAAAAACTACAATACATAATCACGAAGAACAACCATCCCATTAACAGGGCTAAATAGCCACCATCTACAAATTTTACGACATTCGCGATAAAGAAAGAGCTTTCGATAGCGACAAAAATGGATAAAATAGCAACTATAAATAGTTTGTTGAATTTGGTGTAATAATTTAGATAATACGATAACAAAAAAGTAGTCATTAACATGGTAATGGTAATTGCAAGTCCATAAGCGGCTTCCATGTGAGAAGAGTCTCGGAAATATAAGACGATAAATACACAACCTGCCCACAATAAGAAGTTGATTGTAGGAATGTAAACCTGACTTTTGTGTTCGTTAGGTTGAATAATCAATGTTCTTGGCCAATAACCTAAGTTAATTGCTTCGTTGATCAAGGTAAATGAACCTGTGATTAAAGCTTGAGAAGCAATAATAGCTGCACCAGTAGCAATACAAATTCCAGGAATTAGAAACCATTCTGGCATCATTTCGTAAAAAGGATTTCGTCCGTCTAACATTGGATTATCTTGATGCATCAACCATGCTGCTTGACCTAAGTAATTTGTAACTAAACAGATTTTAACGTAAATCCAACTGATTCTGATGTTTTTTCGACCACAATGACCTAAATCTGAGTATAAGGCTTCTGCTCCAGTTGTACACAAGAAAACGGCTCCAAGTATCCAAAATCCATGAGGATAATTCATTAAAAGATTGTAAGCGTAGTAAGGATTTAAAGCCTTAATAATACTTGGATGATGTACGATGTGTAAAACTCCTAACCCCAAAAGCATCGTAAACCATAAAACCATAAATGGTCCAAATATTTTACCTACTTTATTTGTTCCAAATCGTTGGAAGAAAAATAACATCGAAAGGATAAAGATAACAATAGGAATAGTAGGGAGGTGTTCTAAACCATTTAGCATCCGAAGTCCTTCTACAGCGGAAGAGACGGAAACGGGTGGAGTGATTATACCGTCTGCAAGTAATGCAGAAGCGCCAATAATCGTTGGAATAATTAAGTTTTTACCTTTTTTCTTGATCAGCGAATACAACGAAAAAATTCCTCCTTCACCATCATTATCTGCTTTTAGTGTCAACCATACATATTTGATCGAAGTCTGAAAACATAAAGTCCAAAAAACACACGAAACGCCTCCGTAGACAATTGCTTCATCAATTACACGATTTTCTCCAATTATCGCTTTCATTACATATAAAGGACTTGTTCCAATGTCACCGTAAATGATTCCAAATGCGATTAATAGAGTTGCCGCTGTTACTTTATTCATTGTATGGTTTGATTCCATAAGCAATATTTTAAAATTTCTACGAATGTATGCTGTTGAAAAGAGATTTTACAATCTTATTTATTTATAATACAAAAGCTACTTTATATTTATTTTCGATTTTAATCATAGCGTATTTTTACACCAATTCTTTTCTTTTGGTTAATTATGAATAAATTTAAGTATTATTTATTCATAGTATTTATTTTTAAGGGATTATTTTAAACTAATATCTTGCTGAAAATTAATAAATTGTAATGAATTGTATTTAGATAAATTAATTTTTAAAACTTTGTTATGCTTGCATAATAAAAAAAGATTATATTTGTTAGACATACACTAAAATATGTTAAGAGAAGATTTAACGATAGATTATTTATTGCGTTCAACATGGCTTTCTGTACAAAAAATGTATAACGAGCAAGCAGGAGCTTACGATTCCACTATGGTGTATGCTTTTACATTATTATCAATAGATCCAAAGGGAGGTACGCCAAGTACATCTTTAGGGCCTAAAATGGGAATAGAGCCAACGAGCTTATCACGTACATTGAAAAACTTAGAAGCAAGAAAATTTATCGTCAGAAAACCAAATCCAGAAGATGGTCGAAGTGTTTTAATCACATTGACAGAGGAAGGTTTACGAATGAGAGACATTTCAAAACATTTTGTTTTGCAGTTTAATGAATCAATTAATAATCACATCGATCCAGAAAAAATGCAAATTTTCTTGGAAGTGATTTATAAGATTAACCAATTAATATCGGACAAAAAAATATTTAAAAACAATTATGAGAAGACACGTTAAACATGTAACTGTATTAGGATCAGGAGTAATGGGGTCTGGTATTGCATGTCATTTTGCAAATATCGGAGTCGAAGTCTTGATGTTAGATATGGTTCCTCGCGAGCTTACACCACAAGAGCAAGCGAAAGGACTTACTTTAGAGAGTAAAGTAGTTCGTAACAGAACTGCTCAAACTCATTTAGACGCTGCTTTAAAAAGCAATCCTTCACCAATTTATGACAAAGCATTTGCTTCTCGTATAACCGTAGGAAATTTTGATGATGATTTCGAGAAAATTAAAAACTCGGATTGGGTAATAGAAGTTGTGATCGAAAGATTGGATATTAAACAATCTATTTTCGAACGTGTCGACAACTTCCGAAAACCAGGAACTTTAGTGACGTCGAATACTTCTGGTATTCCAATTCATTTGATGGCGGAAGGTCGTTCGGAAGATTTTCAGAAACATTTCTGTGGAACGCACTTTTTTAATCCACCACGTTACTTAAAATTATTCGAAATTATTCCAACTCCTCAAACAGATCAATCTGTTATTGAGTTTTTCCAAAATTATGCATCTTTATTTTTAGGTAAAACACCTGTTTTATGTAAAGATACACCAGGTTTTATCGGGAATAGAGTGGGAGTTTACTCTATGGCAAAAGTGATGGAATTGGCGCAAGAAATCGGATTAACGATTGAAGAAGTTGATACGTTAACAGGTTCTATTTTGGGTCGTCCAAAAACGGGGACATTCAAATTGGGTGATTTGGTTGGTTTGGATACTGCATATAATGTAACAAAAGGTTTACAGCAAAATGCAGCAAACGACGAAATGATTCAAGGTCTGAAAGATTCAAAATTCTTGAATTTCTTAATCGAAAAAAAATTCTTAGGCGATAAAACCAAAAAAGGATTCTATTACAAAGAGATTGACAAAGACGGAAACACGAATCGTTTTGCGTTAAATCTTGATACGTTAGAATATCGTCCGATGGAACGTGCAAAAGTTACAGCTGTAGAAACTGCTAAAAATGCGGGTTCTATGCGTAATAAATTAGGTATTTTATTGAAAGACTCAGGAAAAGCAGGAGAATTAATCCGTAAACATTTTGCGTCATTATTTGCTTATGTTTCGCAACGTGTTCCAGAAATAACCGATGTTCTTTATCCAATAGATGATGCGTTAAAAACTGGTTACGCTTGGAAATATGGACCATTCGAAACATGGGATTTAGTAGGTTTACAAAGCGGAATTCAATTAGTAGAATCAGAAGGTTTCAAGGTTTCGGATTGGGTAAAAGAATTGGCAGAAACTGGAGCGGATTCTTTCTATAAAATTGAAAATGGAAAGAAATTATTCTATAATCAATCTTCAAAACAATTCGAATTAATTCCTGGTCAAGATGCATTTATCGTATTGGATAACATTAGAAAAACCAACGAAATTTGGTCAAACAAAGAATGTTCAATTCAAGATTTAGGTGATGGTATCATTAATATCGAATTCCGTTCTAAAATGAATTCTCTTGGAGGAGGAGTTTTACAAGGAATTAATAAAGGAATCGAGTTAGCTGAAAAAGATTATCGTGGAGTTGTGATTGGTAACCAAGGCGACAATTTCTCTGTTGGAGCTAATTTAGCAATGATTATGATGATGGCTGCTGAGCAAGATTGGTGGGAGTTGAACATGGCAATCAAAATGTTTCAAGATACCATGATGCGTGTTCGTTATTCATCTATTCCAGTCGTTGTTGCTCCTCATGGAATGACACTTGGTGGAGGTTGTGAAATGTCGATGCATGCCGATAAAATTGTAGCTGCTGCCGAAACTTACATTGGTTTGGTTGAGGTTGGAGTTGGTCTGATCCCAGGTGGTGGAGGTTCAAAAGAATTTGCGCGCCGTGCAACAGAATTTGCATTGAAAGATGATGTAAAAGTAAATCATTTGCGTGATAATTTCATGAATATCGCAACTGCTAAAGTAGCAACTTCAGCTTATGAAGCGAAGAATATGGGAATTATTCGTGAGCAAGATATTGTTGTGGTAAATGCAGAACGCCAAATTGCAGAAGCGAAGAAGCATGCAATTATTATGGCAGAAGCAGGTTACACACAACCAATTCAACGTAAAGTAGAAGTGTTAGGAAAAGAAGCGATGGGAATGTTCTATGTCGGAACAGATTCTATGGTTGCTGGACGTTTTGCTTCAGATCACGATCGTTTGATTGCAAATAAATTAGGATATGTAATGACAGGTGGTAACTTATCTGAATCGACTTATGTTTCAGAACAGTACTTGTTAGACTTAGAACGCGAAACTTTCTTATCACTTTGTGGCGAAAGAAAAACGTTAGAGCGTATCCAACATATGTTGAAAACAGGTAAACCTTTAAGAAACTAGTATTTTGATTTTTGTATTAAGTAAAATGTAAAAAGTATTAAGATGAATAACTATAAAGATTTACTTGTTTGGCAAAAATCAATTGATTATACAATTTATGTTTATTCAATTTTGAAATCTTTTCCTAAGGAAGAAATATATAGTTTGACATCACAAATAAAAAGAAGTTTAATATCAATTCCTTCGAATATAGCAGAAGGAGCTGGTAGAAATAGTAAAAAAGAATTTAATCAATTTTTATCTATTGCTTTAGCTTCGAGTTTTGAATTAGAAACTCAATTAATTATTGCATTAAAACTTAATTATATTGAAAATGATGAATGTTTGAAAGAATTGAATCATATACAAAATATGATAGCTAAGTTAAAAAAGTCACTTAATACATAATACAACAATACATAATACTTTTAATAAAATGAAACAAGCATATATAGTTACAGGATATAGAACAGCTGTAGGAAAAGCACCAAAAGGAACATTACGTTTTACGCGTCCAGATGAAATGGCTGCTACAGTAATTAAGCGTTTAATGCAAGATTATCCAACTTTAGATCCAGCACGTATCGATGATTTGATCGTAGGCTGTGCGATGCCCGAGGCAGAACAAGGATTGAATATGGCACGTCTTATCTCGTTAATGGGATTAGATACAGATAAAGTTCCAGGTGTTACAGTAAATCGTTATTGTGCATCAGGTTCGGAAGCAATTGCATTAGCAGCTGCTAAAATTAGAACAGGAATGGCAGAATGTATCATCGCAGGTGGTGCAGAATCGATGTCGTATATTCCGATGGGAGGTTACAAGCCAATTCCAGAAACAGCTTTAGCAAAAGATCACCCAGATTATTATTGGGGAATGGGATTAACGGCTGAAGAAGTTGCGAAGGAATTTAAAGTTTCTCGCGAAGACCAAGATTTGTTTGCATTCAATTCGCATCAAAAAGCGTTAAAAGCAAATGCCGAAGGAAAATTTACTTCTCAAATCGTTCCAATAGGAGTTGAATACAACTTCTTAGATGATAAAGAAAAAGTTCAAACCAAGAAAATAGATTTCAAAGTGGACGAAGGTCCTCGCGCTGATACGTCTATTGAAGGTTTAGCAAAGTTACGCCCTGTATTTGCACAAGGAGGATCGGTTACTGCTGGTAACTCTTCGCAAATGTCAGACGGAGCTGCTTTCGTAATGGTAATGTCAGAAGATATGGTAAAAGAATTAGGTCTTGAGCCAGTTGCTCGTTTAATGGCGTATTCTACGGTTGGCTTAGCACCACGTATTATGGGAATGGGACCAATGTTCGCTATTCCGAAAGCGTTGGAACAAGCAGGTCTTAAACAAGAAGATATCCAATTAATTGAATTGAATGAAGCGTTCGCTTCGCAATCTGTTGCGATAATGCGCGAGTTGAATCTGAATCCTGATATTGTTAATGTAAATGGAGGTGCAATTGCTTTAGGGCATCCATTGGGATGTTCTGGAACAAAATTAACCGTTCAATTGTTACATGAAATGGAAGCGCGTAAAGCCAAATATGGAATGGTTACCATGTGTGTTGGAACAGGTCAAGGGGCAGCTTCAATTTTCGAATATCTAAAATAATACACAGAATTGAGAGGTTAGATTATAGATTTCTGATTTATCTAACTTCTCATTTCTAAAATCTAATATCTAAAACAACAAAAAAATATGTCTACAAATCCAAATAGATTAATAGGAGGTCAATACTTAATTAAAGATGCCTCTTTTAACGACATCTTCACTTACGAAGATTTATCAGAAGAACAACAAATGATTTTGCAATCAGCAAAAGAATTTATCGATAAAGAAGTAGTTCCGAATAAACACAAAATCGAGAAAAAAGATTATGCGTTAATTGAAGAATTAATGCGTAAAATTGGTGAATTAGGATTATTAGGAATTTCTGTTCCAGAAGAATACGGTGGAATGGGAATGGGATTCGTTACTACAATGTTAGTTTGCGATTACATTTCTGGAGCGACAGGGTCTTTAGCAACAGCTTTCGGTGCACATACCGGAATTGGTACAATGCCAATCACTTTATACGGAACAGAAGAGCAAAAACAAAAATATTTACCAAAATTAGCAACAGGAGAATGGTTTGCTTCATATTGTTTAACTGAGCCAGAAGCAGGTTCTGATGCAAATTCGGGAAAAACAAAAGCTGTTCTTTCTGAAGATGGAAAAGAATACATCATCACAGGTCAAAAAATGTGGATTACAAATGCTGGTTTTGCAGATTTATTCATTGTTTTTGCACGTATCGATGAGGATAAAAACATCACTGCTTTCATCGTAGAAAAAGATAAAGCGGGTGCTGGTTTTTCTTTAGGAGAAGAAGAAGATAAATTAGGAATTGTATCTTCATCAACTCGTCAAGTTTTCTTTAATGAAGTTCGTGTTCCAGTTGAAAATCTTTTAGGAGAAAGAAACGGAGGATTTAAAATCGCAATGAATGCATTGAATGTTGGTCGTATCAAATTAGGAGCGGCATGTTTAGATGCTCAACGTCGTATTTTAGATTATTCTTTACAATATGCAGCAGAACGTAAACAGTTCAATACATCAATCAATACATTTGGAGCAATCAAAGAAAAATTAGCTGATATGGCTGTTTCTGCGTTTACTTCAGAAGCGGGTGCTTATCGCGCGGCAAAAGATGTAGAAGATGCAATCGAAGATAATATTGCGAAAGGAATGCCACATAACGAAGCCGAGTTAAAAGGTATCGAAGAATATGCAATTGAAGCTTCTATTTTGAAAGTTTGGATTTCTGATGCAGCTCAAGTTTCTGCCGATCAAGGAATTCAGATTTACGGAGGAATGGGGTATTCGAAAGAAATGCCAATGGAAGCAGCTTGGAGAGATGCGCGTATCTCAAGAATTTACGAAGGAACAAACGAAATCAATACCTTATTATGTATTTCGATGTTGGTGAAACGTGCATTCAAAGGAAAATTAGATTTAATGTCTCCAGCAATGAATGTTGCCAACGAATTAATGTCAATTCCATCTTTTGATGTTCCAGATTATTCAGAATTATTTGCACAAGAAAAAGAAATTATTTCTAATCTGAAAAAAGCATTCTTTATGGTTGCGGGTTCAGCATTACAAAAATTTGGAGCTGAATTAGAACAACACCAACAATTGATTATTGCTGCTTCGCGTATCATGCAAGAAATTTATATGGTAGAATCTGCGATGTTACGTGCAGAAAAAATTGCAAATACAAAAGGTGCTGACGCTGCGAAAAATGCAGAAAAATTAGTTCAATTACAGTTATTCAAATCTGTTGAGATTATCAAATCAGAAGCAACTCGCGGAATTATTTCTTTCACAGAAGGAGATGAGCAACGTATGATGTTATCAGGTTTAAGAAGGTTTACGCGTTACAACGAATATCCAAACATAGTGAACTTAAAAACTGAAATCGCAGATCTTTTAATCAAAGAAAATAAATACACGTTCTAATACTATTTTAAAGTTAAATTATCTAAAGCAGTCAATTTTGACTGCTTTTTTTATATTTAATAGCTTGAATATTAATTTGGTATATCGTTTGATGAATATAAGTCAAGTACTAGTATTTATATAAGTTAGTTGAGTTTTCATGGTACTTAAGTTTTAGTAGAGAAAGGCCTCAGTTGTGTTCCAATTGAGGTTTTTTTTGGTTAAATAATAATGTTTATTCATTAAAAATAAATAAGTTAAGTGTGTTTTTATATCTAAAAAATTATTTCAGAAGAATGTTTCATAGTAACTTTAATAAAAATATTAATCCATAAAACCAAAGCTTATGTTAACTAACGCTATTATTCTTACGCTAACCATGTTTGTTACATTTTGTGTGATGTGTTTGGTGAAAATAGATGAATTAAGAAAGATGAAATAACCTAAAAAAATCCATTTGTAAAAGTGGAGTTTTCTTGTTTTATAACGTTATATTTACGTTATAAAACAATACAATGAAAAAGAAATTGGTGGTTTTAACGGGAGCAGGAATTAGTGCCGAAAGTGGACTATCTACTTTTAGAGATGCAAACGGATTGTGGGAAAATCACGATATTATGGAGGTTGCTTCTATTGATGGTTACCTTAGAAATCCGAAATTGGTTCAAGATTTTTACAATCAACGTCGCAAACAATTGTTCAAAGTTGAACCAAATGCAGCGCATTTTTTTCTAAAAGAGTTAGAACAGGATTTTGATGTTTCGATTATCACTCAGAATGTAGACGATTTGCATGAGAGAGCTGGTTCTTCTAAAGTGATTCATTTACATGGTGAGTTAAGAAAAGCACGTAGCGAAAAAAACGAAAAGTTGATTGTTGATTGGAATAACGAAATCAAACTTGGCGATTTAGCAGAAGACGGAAATCAGCTTCGTCCGCATATTGTGTGGTTTGGAGAAATGGTTCCTGAAATAGAAAATGCAATTGATGAGGTTTTGACAGCAGATATTTTGATGATTATTGGAACATCGATGCAAGTATATCCCGCTGCTTCGCTCAAAGATTATGTAAAACCAAATGTGCCTATTCTGTATATTGATCCTTCAGATTCTTATACCGATTCTTCAATTATTCATATCAAGAAAAAAGCAACAGAAAGCTTAGATGATTTAAAAACTATTTTGAATAAATTTTAGAATTTTACGTTTTAAATTGTTTAAAATCATAGTTCATGAAGTATATATTTTTACCTTATTTTGTTCTTTTAGCTTCTATAACGTTAAATGCACAAGAAGTTAACACTTATTACCAATCAATCGTAGATCAAGTGAAATATGATTCTGTTCAACAAAAATTACAAAAATTTCAAGATTTTGGGATTAAATCCGTAGGATCTTCGGCGCATGATTACACCTTCAGTTGGTTAAAGTCTTATTATGTAAAATATGGATATACTCAGATTGAGCAGCAATCGGTAAATGTTTTTGGAAATGTTGGGTATAATCTTATTGTAACAAAAATGGGTAAAAAATACCCTGACGAATTCATTATTATTGATGGGCATTACGATACTTTAAATGGACCTGGAGCAAATGATAACGGCTCGGGTACCGTAACTTTATTGGAAATTGCTCGATTAATGAAAGATATTGAAACCGATTATTCAATCAAATTTATACATTTCACAGGAGAAGAACGTGGTTTGATCGGAAGTCAAGAATATGTTAATAAAATTGCGGTTCCTCAAAGTCTAAAAATTAAAGCTGTACTCAATATAGATGAGGTTGGTGGAGTAGCAAACAAGGCAAACACGACAATTATTTGCGAACAAGACGAAAGCAATCCAACATCGAATAATGCAGCTTCGTCAGAATTAACCAATCAAATGGCAACTATTTTCCCCTTGTACACATCGCTTCAAACTAAAATATCGAATGCTTACAGTTCCGATTATATGCCTTTTCAAGCAGTTGGTTATCCGATAACGGGACTTTTCGAGCAAAATCAAACTCCTTATGCGCATACCTCTCAAGATATAATCGATCATTTAGATCTCACTTATCTTACAGAAGTGGCCAAAGGAGCATTAGCGACGTTGTTGCATTTTTCTCAAGCACAAGAGAAGTTGAATACAACAAATCATCCGATTTCTACTTTACAGGTATATCCAAATCCAGTAAAGAACTACCTTTATTTTTCTCAGACTTTGCAGCAGCCAAGAATTACCATATACAATGAAGTAGGAGTGCAGGTTTATGATAAAAAATTTCAAACAGCTGTCTCGCAAATAAATTTAGAACACCTTACGACTGGTGTTTATTTCATCAATGTAAACTCAAATCAATACCACTCTAAAATCATAAAAAAATAAATTGTTGCTCCTCATTGCTGTAATAAATTGTCTTTTTTAGCTAAATAGTTACTTTTTTTGTCTAATGGGGAATTAATTCTTCGATATACGAGCATCGAACAAACCATATAGAATGGATATAGAATGGATATAGCGTGGATATAGAATGGATATACAACCGATATAGAAAAAGTGCATTTTAGTGCATACAACCTCCATTTAAGTTAATGGTTAACCAATTAAGTTTATCATTCGTCACTTCTAATGAATTTGTTTAT
>NZ_CALGVK010000150.1:0-5512 GCF_937930195.1 uncultured Empedobacter sp. | reverse complement strand
CGCTGGTGCAGCTTCAGGTACTGTTGCGAAAGCAATGAGTGCATATGACAAAGAGATGTCTGATTCTATCTATGGTGTTGAGGAAAATCGTCGTTATGTAACACAAGCTCGTCTTAAAAAAATGTTGGATCATGAGATGGAATTGATGAAAGAACGTCTTATTGATGATCATTACAAAGAGAAAGCATTTTTTACTTATGCAAATACGGTTACTACTATTGATTATTCGAAAAAGAATGAAGGTCAAGGTTGGATAGGTTTACGTTTCAAATTGAATGCAGAAGAAGAAAAAGCAAATGAAATTATTTTTCATGTAAAATTCAAAGAAAATACAGCGCAATTACAACAAGAAACATTAGGTGTTTTGGGTGTAAACTTAATTTATGGCGCTTATTATTACCATGATAACCCAAGAAAATTAATCAAGTCTTTGTATGATACGTTGGATAAAGATCAATTAGAAATTGATATGATTAATTTCCGTGGTCCGCAATTTAAATATGTTGATAATCGTTTGATGTCGCTTCAATTGGTTAAAAATGGAATGACAGATGTTGCGGTTTTCAATCCACAAGGGAAAAATATTCTTCCAGCAGATTTACTTTACAAGAAAAATATCTTTGCTATTCGTGGTTCTTTCCGTCCTTTTATGAACGTGAATATGGACATGTTCAAAGGTGGATTAGAAATTTTTAAACAAGAAGATGATGTACGAACAGATAACACCGAAATTTTATTCGAGATTACACTTTCTAATCTGATTGCTTCTGGTTTTGAAGGCGAATTAAACGAACGTGATTTCTTAGATCGTGCTGATATAATTGGAAGTTTAGGTCACAATGTTATCATTTCTAACTTTTCTGAATATTATAAATTAGTTGACTATTTCTCAAAATTCACTCGAAATCAAACCAAAATTGGGTTAGCAATGGGTGTTAATAATTTGGTCGAGATTTTCAATGAACAATATTATGCTGATTTACCTGGTGGAATTATGGAAGCTTTCGGAAAATTGTTCAAGAAAAATGTAAAAGTTTATTTATATCCATATTTAGACAAACAAAAAGATATTTTACTAACTTCTAAAAATCTACAAGTAAGTGACAACGTACACGAATTGTACAAATATTTCTTGTATAATGGACGAATTCAAGATATTCTGAATTATAACAGAGGTTATTTAGATTCTTATTCGCGTCGAATTTTAGAAAAAATTGCCAATGCTGAACAAGATTGGGAGAACGAATGTCCAGAAGGTGTTGCTGATATGATCAAAGATCGTGGCATGTTTGGTTATAAATTGAAATATATTTTGGAGTAAATTATTAAGTCAATCTCAACTCGTTTCAAATTCTCGTCATAAAGAATATGCGATGTTGAAAATAAACTCAACGTGACAATAAGGTTAACTAATTTGGTTAACCTTATTTTTTTTAATATTTTTATTCATCAATAAATTTATTTATGAAATATTTCTACATCTTATTCTTCATTATCTTATTTATTTTTTCATGTACAAACGATGATGATTCTCAAATTCTAAAAGAAAAAGAACCTATTGAATTAACAACTTTACCTGTCACAAACGAAAGTCTATATTCTCTTGAATTAAATGCGGATTTCAAAATAGATGATATAAATTTAATGACTGAGTATGGTTTTATTGTTGATACAATTAAAGATGTATCTCCTAATAAAAACATGAAAATGTTTAAAGCTCAAATAAAAAATAATAAACTATATACTTTATTAGGTAGTCTTGTTAACAATAAAACATTATACATAAAATCTTACGCAAAGATTAAAGATAAATATTATTTTGGAAATGAAATTGAACATAAGTTGATAGAAGATAATGTTTTATACATTGAAAAAGATTTAATAATAGATAGCCAAGAAAAATTAAATGAATTAGCTGAAAAAAAATATACGAGTATCCGACAAAGAAATAATAGTTCTTCTTTAATTATTACAGGAAATGTAAATGATATTTCTGGACTCAATACAATTGAGATTTTAGAACTTCACTTTTTAAGAATTGAAGATTCCAAAATTGAGAATCTTAATGGTTTTAATAAATTGAAATCTATTAGCTCTGGTCATATGTTTTACTATGGTGTAAGTATAAGTAATAATAAAAGTCTAAAGAAGATTGAAGGTTTTGAAGAATTCACGACTAATTATTCTGCATTATCAATCTATAATAATCCAAATTTAGAAACGATTAATTCATTCAATAAATTACATGTTAATTATGATGATTTACAAATAAGTAAAAATCCAAATCTAAGAGTAGTAGATTCCTTTAAGTCATTATCGGGATTATCAAGATTATTTATTACTGAAAATGATAATCTAATAACGTTGAATAATAGTTTTGAAAAGTTAGAATTAGCTGTGTATGGTACTATAATAAGTAATAATAAAAATCTTTCTAAAATAAATAACTTTAAATCATTAAAGAAAACCGAATATCTTAATGTAGAAAATAATAAATTATTAGATGAAATATCTTTTCCTAATTTAGAGACAGTTAATTGGGCATTTAATATTTTATATAATGATAATTTAACTAAACTTAGTTTTCCTAATTTTAAGAGAGCAGAATATATAAATTTTGAAAGTAATAATAGTTTAATAAACTTGGATGGGATAAAAGATGTTGAAACAGATTATTTATTTGTAAAATTTAATAATTCCCTTAAAAATCTCACTTCATTTAAAAATGTTAAAATACAAATTCATCTATACGGAAACCCGTTATTGAATTCATTAAAAGGCTTTGAAAATGTTAAAGAGTTAAAAGGAACTTTTGATAATGCAGAAATAAAGATTATTAATAATAATTCATTAGAAGATTTATCTGGATTAGACAATTTAAAAGGTGTTTATGGTGTGGACTTCTCCATTTTTGATAATAAAAATTTGAAATCGTTAAAAGGTTTAAATAATTTAACTTCGATTAAGAGTCCTTATGGAAGTCCCCGTTCTTTGAGTATATATGAAAACCCTAAACTTTCTGAATATTGTGCAATCAAAAAGTTTGTTTCAAATCCAGAAAATAATTTGGATACAAAAAATAATTTATACAACCCTACAATTGAAGACATTTTAAAAAATTGTAAATAACAAAAAACCACTCAATTTGAGTGGTTTTTAATTTTATATAAAAATTCTGATCGAATTAATCTTCTAATAAATCAGCTGGATCATCAACAGAAACTTCACCCGTAACAGGTTCACCTTTGATTAAAGCGACAATTTTTGCTTCAATTTCTTCACATAATTCAGGATTATCTTTCAATACTTCTTTTACTGCATCACGACCTTGTCCTAATTTGCTGTCGTTATACGAATACCAAGAACCAGATTTATTTACAATTCCTTTCTCAACACCCATATCTAAAACTTCACCCACTTTAGAAATTCCTTCACCATACATGATATCAAATTCAGCTTGACGGAATGGAGGAGCAACTTTGTTTTTAACCACTTTTACTTTCGAGTGATTTCCGATTACCTCATCACCATTTTTAATTTGTGTCGAACGACGAATATCCAAACGTACAGAAGCATAGAATTTTAACGCATTACCACCTGTTGTTGTTTCTGGGTTTCCGAACATAACACCAATTTTCTCACGCAATTGGTTAATAAAAATTGCAGTACACTTTGTTTTGTTAATCGTACCTGTCAACTTACGTAATGCTTGCGACATCAAACGAGCTTGTAATCCCATACGAGAATCACCCATTTCACCTTCGATCTCCGCTTTTGGTGTTAATGCTGCTACCGAGTCAATTACAATAATATCTATCGCTCCTGAACGAATTAAATTATCAGCAATTTCTAACGCTTGCTCACCATTATCTGGTTGAGAAATAATTAAGTTTTCTACATCAACCCCTAATTTAGATGCATAAAAACGGTCAAAAGCATGTTCTGCATCAATAAATGCTGCAATACCACCTGCTTTCTGAGCTTCTGCAATTGCGTGTAACGTTAAGGTTGTTTTACCTGAAGATTCTGGTCCGTAGATTTCGATTACACGTCCTCGAGGATAACCTCCTACACCTAACGCTAAATCTAATCCCAAAGATCCTGAAGAGATGACTTCTATCTTATCATCAACAGCCGAATCTCCCATACGCATTACAGTTCCTTTACCGTAAGCTTTGTCCATTTTATCTAAAATCAGCTGTAGTGCTTTCTTTTTATTATCTAAATCGCTCATTATCTTATTTTTTTTATTTTTCTAATATTTGTTTTGCGTGTTCCTTTGTTTTCACTTTTTCGATTACATCTGTAATCATTCCATTTTCATCAATAATGAAAGTTGTACGATGAATTCCATCAAATTCGCGTCCCATAAATTTCTTAGGTCCCCAAACGCCAAATGCATTCAAAATAGCATGGCTTTCATCTGCAAGCAAAGGAAAAGGTAAATTATTTTTCTCAGCAAAATTCTTTTGTCTTTTTACAGAATCTGCACTTACACCAACCAAATGATAACCTTGTGCTTTCAACGCATTTTCGTTATCGCGCAAATCGCATGCTTCGGCTGTACAACCAGGCGTACTTGCTTTTGGATAAAAGAAAACTACCAATTTTTTTCCTGCGAAATCTTGATACGAAACCTCGTTTCCATCTTGATCAATTCCTTTAAAATCTGGAACTTTATCTCCTACTTTTAACATGTTGATTTGTCTTTAGAACTTCTCGTAAAAATAATGATTATATCTTGAATCTGGATTGATTTAATTAATTAATCTTTTATTTCTACTACAAATGTAAGTTATGAAAACGTCAAAATAAGTCGTTATAAAATAATCAAGATAAAAATGATACATTTACATAAAAGTTTCAGAACTTATGATGTTAAAGAAAGAACGTGTGCAATTTGTGATTGATGAATTGGAAAAATTATACCCTACACCTCCTATTCCATTAGATCATCAAGATGCTTTTACCTTATTGATTGCAGTACTCTTATCTGCCCAAACAACAGATAAAAAGGTGAATCAAGTTACACCCGAATTATTTGCAAAAGCAGCCAATGCAAAAGCAATGTCACTATTAGAAGTGGATGAAATAAAATATTATATCCGCGAAATTGGCTTGTCAAATACGAAAGCAAAAAATATCAAACGATTATCCGAAATTTTACTCGAAAAACACAATGGCGAAGTACCTGAAAGTTTTGAAGAGTTAGAAGAATTGCCAGGAGTTGGTCACAAAACAGCTTCGGTTGTAATGGCGCAATGGTTTGGTCATCCTGCTTTTCCTGTAGATACGCACATTCATCGTTTGATGAAATTATGGAAGTTAACCAAAGGTAAAAACGTTGAAGAAACAGAGAAAGATGCTAAGAAAATTTTTCCGAAAGAATTATGGAATAAACTTCATATACAGATTATTTATTACGGAAGAGAATATTCTCCTGCACGTGCATGGAGCTTAGAAAAAGATTTTATTACGCGAAAAATGTTTGAATAAAAAATGCTCGAAAATT
>NZ_CALGVK010000149.1:0-8346 GCF_937930195.1 uncultured Empedobacter sp. | reverse complement strand
TTTCAACCATTTCTTTTGCCCAAGAAACGAAGAACGATTCCACACGATTAAAAGTTGGCGTTGTATTGAGTGGTGGTGGCGCAAAAGGTTATGCACATGTTGGCGCTTTAAAGAAAATAGAAGAAGCTGGAATTAAGATTGACTATGTTGGAGGAACAAGTATGGGAGCGATTATCGGCGGCTTATATGCGGCTGGTTATACTCCCGATGAACTTCAAAAAATCATGTATCAACTGGATATTTCTTCTTTGATTACACAAAATAAAGACCGTGCAGAAATTCCTTTTTTTGAAAAAGCATACAAAGAAAAGTATATCTTAGAATTACCTTTTGATAAGTTCAAACTAACCATTCCAAATGCTTTTTCTAAAGGGCAAGGACCATTAGATTTATTAACATATCTACTACGCCCAGTTCACAATATCGACGATTTCAATCAACTTCCTACACCATTTGTTTGCATTGGAACAAATCTCGAAACTGGTGAAGAAAAAGTGTTTCGTTCAGGATTTTTACCTCGCGTAATTTTAGCTTCTGGCGCTTATCCTACCATGTTGGATCCTGTTACAATTGACGGAAAAATTTATGTTGATGGCGGCGTTGTCAATAATTTCCCTGTCAAAGAAGTAAAAGAAATGGGTGCCGATATCATTATCGGAGTCGAGCTTGGAGATGGTTTGCAAAAGGGTGAAGACCTCAATTCAGCGATTGATATTTTGAGTCAAATTATGACGATGAGCATCGTTAAAAAAACAGATGAACAAAAGAAATTAGTTGATCTTTTAATTAAACCTGAATTGAAAGAATATTCTGTGACGAGTTTTGATGAAGTAGATTCCATCTACAACAGAGGTCTTATCGCTTCAGAAAAAGTGTTTGATCAATTGAAAGAAATTGCTCAAAAACAACATGCATCCAAAACTCAAAGAAATGAAATAAAATTGGATGATTATGTTTTGGTAAAAAATATCGAGGTTGAAGGTTTGAAAAATTTTAACAAGAATTACATAGAAGGTAAATTAGGGATTCGAACTCCCGAAATAATAAAATACGATGATTTAAAATTTGGAATTTCGAAGTTATATGCTTCAGGAAACTTTAATAATATTACGTATAAAATTTCAGAAATCGAAGATGATGAAAATTTATTAACCTTAAAAGTTCAAGAAAATAAGACCAAACAATCAATTCGTTTCGGATTACATTACGATGATTTATTCAAAACAGGGTTACTTTTGAACTTTACGTCTAAAAATTTATTTGTCAAAAACTCGGTACTTTCAGCTGATGTTGTCGTTGGGGATTATGCTCGATATAACATCAATTTTTTCATTGACAATGGATATTTACCAAGTATTGGTTTCAACTCTTTTTCACATTATTTTGATAAAGAAATTGACCTCAGAAACTTCTTTGGTCAAGATAATATTTATAAAAAAGTCAATTACAATTTTAGAGAATACATCAATCAAATCTACATTCAATCTACAATCAAAGAAAAATATGCGATTGGTGTTGGCTTAGAACATCAATATACGAAGGTTTTTACAAACAACTATATTACGAAAAACGAAGATTTTCCAGCAAAATCAGAAGGTTATTATTGGAAAGCATATGGCTACATCAAAGCAGATAACCGAAACAATGCTAATTTTGCACGAAGTGGTTTAAAATTTGATGGAAGTTTCAAGTATTTATTTGATTCTAATGTTAATGGATTCGAAAATAACTATTTATTAGAATCAAGTTTAGAGGCAAATTTTCCGTTAAATAATTTCCTAAGTTACAGATTTACTGCTAACTTTGGAACCTTTTTCAACGATAATGTAACGATACCTCAGAAATTTTATATTGGAGGTTATGTTGAACAAGATTTTTTCAATTACACAAAGTTTTATGGGCTTCCTTTTGGCTCTGCGATTGGCGACAATCAATTGTTATTTGGGTCTCATTTGCAAGCTCGAATTTTGAAAAATCATTACACAAGTCTGTTTATGAATATCGCAAATATCACCGACAGATTTGAGCAATTAAGTTTAACCGATTACAAATATCTTGGATATGGCGTTACCTATGGCTACGATAGTCCATTAGGACCTTTAAATTTCATTTGGAGTTATTCGCCTTATACCAAAAAAGGATTATTTAATTTAAGTTTAGGTTACTGGTTTTAGAACAATGATAGAATTATTTTACGAAACAGATTTTGAGTTAAAAGATGCTCAAACTTGGATAGATTGGATCGTAGAGAGTATGCGAAATGAAGGAAAAACAATAGAAGATTTAAACTATATTTTCTGTGATGATGAATACTTACTTCAAATTAATCGACAATATTTGGATCACGATTATTATACAGATGTTATCGGTTTCGATAATTCTATTGAAGACGAATTGATGGGTGATATTTTTATTAGTATCGAAAGAATAAAAGATAATGCAGAGCAGAATAATGTCTCTTTTGAGAATGAATTGGCTCGTGTTGTGATTCATGGAATATTACATTTCGCTGGTTATATGGATAAAGAACCAGAAGAAAAAGAATTGATGACTACAAAAGAAAATTACTATTTAGAAACGTTTAGTCACTATCTAAATTCATAATGTTCCACGTGGAACATTTATTATTTTAACAAGAAAAATAAGTTTACAAATCAAATGATATTTCAATCAGAATATGATGTAATTGTAGTAGGTGGTGGTCACGCTGGTGCTGAAGCAACAGCTGCAGCTGCCAATTTAGGAGCTAAAACACTCCTTGTTACAATGAACTTACAAACAATCGCACAAATGTCTTGTAATCCTGCTATGGGTGGAATTGCAAAAGGACAAATCGTTCGCGAGATAGATGCTTTGGGTGGATACTCAGGTATTATTACAGATAAAACGATGATTCAATTCAAAATGTTGAATCAATCAAAAGGTCCTGCGATGTGGTCACCACGAGCTCAATCTGACCGCATGCGTTTTGCCGAAGAATGGCGCTTATCATTAGAAAGAACAGAGAATGTTGATTTCTTTCAGGATATGGTTAAAAACTTAATCGTAGAGAATGGTAAAGTTTGTGGAGTGATTACAGCGATGGGAATGAAAATTCGTTCTAAAACTGTTATCTTAACAAATGGAACTTTCCTAAATGGTTTGATCCATATCGGAGAAAAACAATTTGGAGGTGGACGTATGGGAGAATCTGCAGCATTCGGGATAACAGAACAACTCGTTGATTTAGGTTTCGAAGCTGGCCGAATGAAAACAGGAACACCTCCACGTGTTGATGGTCGATCAATTGATTATTCGAAAATGATTGAGCAACCAGGAGATGAAAACCCGTCTAAATTTTCGTATACCAATACGCCAAAATTAACCAAACAACGCTCTTGTTGGATTACCTATACCAATCAAGAAGTACACGATTTATTACGCGAAGGATTCGATCGTTCTCCAATGTTTAACGGTACAATCAAATCAACTGGACCAAGATACTGTCCATCGATAGAAGATAAAATTAACCGTTTTGCAGACAAAGATCGTCACCAAATATTTGCAGAACCTGAAGGTTGGCATACAATGGAATTCTATATAAATGGATTTTCGACATCGTTACCTGATGATATTCAAGCAAGAGCTTTACGATCTGTACCTGGTTTTGAATATGCAAAAATTTTACGCCCTGGCTATGCCATCGAATATGATTATTTTCCACCAACACAATTAAAACATACGTTAGAAACAAAGTTGATTGATAACTTGTATTGTGCAGGTCAAATAAACGGAACAACTGGTTATGAAGAGGCAGCATCTCAAGGATTAATGGCGGGAATAAATGCAGTGTTGAAAATTCAAGAAAAAGATCCGTTTATCTTAAACCGTAACGAAGCATATATTGGTGTTTTAATCGATGATTTGATTACAAAAGGAACAGAAGAACCTTATCGCATGTTCACTTCTCGAGCTGAATATCGAATCTTATTGAGACAAGATAATGCAGATGAACGTTTGACAAGAAAGGCTTTTGACATTGGTTTAGCTTCTGAAGATCGTTTGAAAAGAATGGAAGAAAAGTTTGATAAAGCTGAAAAACTTGTTCACTATTTCGAAGAAAATTCGATCAAACCTCAAGAAATAAATGAGGTAATAGAAGAACGAAATGGGACTCCATTGAAGCAACCAAATAAAATGATTTCTGTTATTTCTCGTCCGGAATTAAAGCTTTCTGATTTCACAAAATTAAACCGTGTGAAAGAATATATTGATTCTAATGAATATGATGACGAAGAATTAGAACAAACAGAAATTCAAATAAAATATAAAGGATACATCAAAAAAGAACAACAGAATGCTGACAAGTTGCATCGATTAGAAAATCTTAAAATTCCAGCTGATACGGATTACAGTATTTTTGGATCAATGTCTATCGAAGCACGCCAAAAATTGGCAAAAATAAAACCAGCTACTGTTGCTCAAGCTTCAAGAATTAGTGGTGTATCACCAGCAGATATTAGTGTATTATTAATTTACATGGGAAGATAATATGGAAAATGTTCCACGTGAAACATCTCAAGAAAATCCTTCTTTTGAAGGATTTTCTGGTATTAAGAAATTAGATTTAAACGATTATTTTTTAACTGGAGAAAACTTCGAATTGTTTGAAGATTCCAAAACAGGCGTTTTATATACTCTCCCCCAGCCTATCGAAAATTTGGGTAAATATTACGAAAGTAAAAACTATATTTCCCATACCGATGGAAAAAAATCTATTTTCGAACGTTTTTACCAAATAGCAAAATCAATCAATCTGAACAACAAATTAGAATTGATTCGGAATATTTCAACAGGTAAAAAGATATTGGATTACGGCTGCGGAGTTGGAGACTTTTTAGAACATTTACAAAAAAATGGTTACGATGTTTTAGGCATGGAACCAAACGACTCTGCGCGTAGAATTGCTCAATCTAAAATTGGAGTTGAAAAAGTTACTTCTACAGAATTAGAACAGAATAATCAGAAATATGATATCATAACGCTGTGGCATGTTTTAGAACATATTCCAAATTTGAATGAAATCATTCATTTGTTAAAAAAACATCTAAACGAAAATGGTCGATTAATAATTGCTGTACCAAATCATCAATCATACGACGCAGCTTATTACGGAAAATATTGGGCAGCTTATGATGTACCTAGACACCTGTGGCATTTCTCTGCAACAAGCATGCATAAACTTTTTAACAACTTTGGTATGAAAATTGAATCTACTCATCCGATGAAATTAGATTCGTTTTATGTGAGTCTACTTTCTGAAAAATATAAAGGAAATAAATTAGGTTTTTTGAACGCTATTAGAGTTGGTTTAAAATCAAATGCGAAAGCAAAGAAAACGGGAGAATATTCTTCTTTAATCTATGTAATCAAAGCCGAAAATTAAAATAAGCTCTTTTAAGCTATCTTTTATAAGCCAATTGAGCATTATGACCTTTTTATTAAATAAATTAGAGAAAACTAATTTATAAAAGCCATTTTTTGAACTATAATCATAAATAAAATAAATAGCTATGAAAAAAAATATTTTATTATTTGGAATATGCGCTTCTGCATTCTTAACTTCTTGTGCATCTACAACTGTTGCAAAACAAGAAATTGAAACAGGTAAAGAAGTGAGAGGAACATGGACATTAACAAATGTTGACTACGAAGGTCTAACAACGAATGAAGTTCAGGGTAATGTAAAAGTTACGGATGCCGTTTCAAGAGTTTTTGATACTGCAAATCCAGAATGTTACGAAGGTTCTACTTGGAACTTGGTCCAAAACAATAAAAAAGGAACGTATACATTTAATAACGCAGGTGGAGATTGTCCTTCAGGAACAGCAAACATTATTTGGAATTTACAACAAGATGGCTCTACAACTTATTTTATTTTCAAAGATGTAACAGGAATCAAGGCCAAACAAAATACAGCTGGATACAAAATGCGTGTAGATTATGTTGATGCAAATTCGATGAGATTAGTACAAGATATTAATGCAAATGGTAAAATTGCACAAGTAATTTATAACTTCCAACGTTAATCAACAATTTAAAAAATTTAGAAATTATGAAAAAAATAAATACAAAAATAACTGCAATCGTATTAGGAGGTTCATTTATCATGTCTTCTTGTACAGCAGTACAAAACGCAAATAACACTCAAAAAGGTGCTGGTATTGGTGCTGTTGGTGGAGCTGTGATTGGTGGTATCTTAGGAAATAATATTGGTAAAGGTGGTAACACTGCTTTAGGTGCTGTAATAGGTGCTGCAGTTGGTGGAGCCGCTGGTGGTGTTATTGGTAATAATATGGATAAACAAGCACAAAAAATTGAAGAAGTTTTACCAGGTGCTGAAGTTGTAAGAACAGAAGAAGGAATTAACCTAATTTTAGATGAAAAATCTAAAGTTACTTTCGAATATAATAAAGCTTCTTTAACTGCTGTTGCTAAATCGAATTTAGATAAATTGGTAGAAGTTTTCAACGAATATCCTGATACAGATTTATTAATCGTTGGACACACAGATAACGTAGGTTCGCAAGGATATAACTTACCATTATCACAGAAACGTGCACAATCTGTAAAAGATTATTTAGTTGTAAAAGGAATATCTTCTTCTCGTTTAACATCAAAAGGGAAAGGTTTAGAAGAACCAATCGCAGACAATTCAACTGCAGAAGGACGTGCTCAAAACCGTCGTGTTGAGATTGCGATTACAGCAAATGAAAAAATGAAAGCTGACGCTGCTAAAGAAGCAAATGGTCAATAATCATTTATATTATAAAACAAGAAAAGCGTTCAGCTATTGAACGCTTTTTTTATGTTTACAAAGGTTTAAACTTATTTAAAATTAACCACAAACCATTTGTTATTGATCTTTTCTAACGTTACTTGATACGTTTTAGAAGATTGATCTTTTAAGTTCGCTTGCACTTCTACTAAAGCTACTTTTTCATCAGCATCTAAAACTTTTGCATCTTTTATTGTTGCTTGCTCTAAATTTTTAATGCCTTCATCAGAAGAAAATTTTTGATAGGTATTCCATTCTCCATTTCTTGTTAAAGCAAAAGCGCCAGAATAATTTTTCTTCGATAAATTTGTCATAAAACGATTCGACAAAGACTTCACCATTCCTGCTTCTTTACTTACATCAATAGGCACATCTTCTAAAGAAACAGAATCTACAACTACTGCACCAATCAAATTAATTGGCACTTTTACCGCCTTACGATTGGTTAAATAACGTTCAGAATTAGGAATACGAACTAAAATATCTAAACGATCATTCTTTATCTTTGAAGCATCCAAAGAAGCATATTTAATCGTAATTGTATTCTTTCTGTATAAATCATCCAATGAATTTGGATCAATCGTAGAACGGAAAGTATACACAATATTACCAGAATTAAAAACTTCTACAGTTGCTGTTACAGCTTGATCCAATTGAATTTCTTCTCCTTGCGCATTATAAAAAAACGGCGATATAGAAATACCCGTATCATCTTGTTTTACACTAAAATCAAAACGCTGAACATTTGAAGTTGGTTCTGTTGGCGTTTCTATAACTTCTACCGCTTCTGGCTTTGGAATTCCATTCACCAAAGGAACTTGATTTCTATTCCAAGTAAACTTATTCTGTAAAGCTACTTTCTCTGCAATATCAAAAACTTCATCAACCGTTTTTCCATCTAACAACGTACGAACAATTCCCCAACGAGCTTCATTATCCATGGTTGGACTTGTGTTATACTCAAAAATAATTTGTAAGGCTTCTTTAAACTTATCTTGTTGCATAACAGGTAATGCTTTCGAGATTTTGTCTACTGTCTCGCTAAAAGTTTGCGCTGAAGAAGAATCTATTTCGATGTTATCATTCTTACAACTGATAATCATTAAAGCGAAAGAGACAATGATGAATAAACGTTTCATATAGTATGGATTAATACGTTTTAAGTTAAAGTTTTATCAGCAGTAAATATACTAAATACTTGTATTGAATAGTTTTTTTTTGAACAAAAAAAAAGCAGACTCCCAAAACGAAATCTGCTTTTAATATAAAACAACTAAAACATGAAAAAAATTTTAAATCTTCATTGGAACTTCAATGAACATTAATCGTGATC
Source organism: uncultured Empedobacter sp. (assembly GCF_937930195.1). Lineage (NCBI taxonomy): Bacteria > Pseudomonadati > Bacteroidota > Flavobacteriia > Flavobacteriales > Weeksellaceae > Empedobacter > uncultured Empedobacter sp. The sequence goes on along the minus strand of NZ_CALGVK010000149.1, from coordinate 196 downwards.
CTTTCGATACATTAAACGTAAACTCATTTACATCTTGTATCTCAACAACATCTCTTCTTGCTAATGTATTTCCATCAAACTCCACTTCACCTTCTACTACCATAAAGAAAACTCCGTTTCCTTCCTTTTGTACTTTATATGTTTCTGTTACATCTTCTGTGTAATTTCCTAAAAAAATCCAAGCATCTTGATGAAT
>NZ_CALGVK010000148.1:0-2989 GCF_937930195.1 uncultured Empedobacter sp. | reverse complement strand
AAAGAAGTGTTTGAAAGATTACGTGGATCATTAGATAAATTTGGATCTGCAGTAAACGAATTAAATACAACGACAACAGCTGTAGCTTCTACAGAACAATACAGCAACGAAATTGCAAAAGCATCTAATAACATTAGCCAATTGAATGCAGTCTATGCTGAGCAAATTTTAAATAGCCAAAAACAAGTAGAATTAAATAAACAATTTATCGAAGAGATGCAAAAATCTTCAGGTAGTTCAGAGCAATTCTTAAAAGAAATGCAAGAGCTTTCTGCGAACATTAATGCATTAAACAAAGTATACGGAGGTATGCTTTCTGCAATGAAAAATAACTAATTCATTGACCGATAAATTAAACTAATTATTCATTAATTCTATAAATTATTATGGCAGGAGGTGGTAGACTAACCGGACGTCAGAAGATGATCAACCTGATGTATCTCGTGTTCATTGCAATGATGGCATTGAACGTAGATCGTGAGGTTTTGAGATCTTTCGAAACAATAAATATTTCATTGGAGTCTACAACGACTTTAACGAAAACAAATAATGATACCTTCTATGGTCAAATTGACTTAAAAGCGGAGGACGATCCAACGTATACAAAAATTCAAGCTCAAGCTGCTGAGGTAAAAAGACAAACAAATGAGTTTGTAACTTATATTGATGGCTTGAAAAAAGAATTAAAAGGGTCTGATTATATTTCAGGATCAGAAGAAACGGATTATAACTCATTATCAAATACAGAACCAGTTGTATCTCTATTTTTCAAAGGAAAAGGAGGTGATTCTGGAAATGAGAAAGCCAAAGAATTCACAGGAAAAGTTGACGCATTCAGAAATTTCTTAATGACTTTTGCAAAACAAAGTCCAGATGCTAAAAATGCTGAAGCTCGTATCAACGAATTTTTTGGAACAAAATCAAAAACTAAAAAACAAACTTGGGTAGAGGAAAAGTTTAATGATCAACCAATGATTGCATCGTTAACAAATTTATCGAAGATGCAAATGGATGCTCGCACAGAAGAAGGTAACTTGGTAAGAGCATTATTATCTGGTAAATTAGAGGAGAAAATTGAATTGGATGCGTTCCAAGGTTTATTCTTATCTCCAGGAGTTGTTAAAGTTGGGGACGAAGCTGTTCTTAATGTTGTCTTAGGAGCTTATGATAATTCGATTAAAGGTTCTGTTTCTACAAGTGTTGGAAACGCAGAAGTAATAGATGGTAAAGCATCAATCAAATTAAATACAGGATCTGTAGGTATGCATCAATTAACTGGTAGCATTACTTATGTATCGAATGGGCAAACTAAAAAGGTTGATATCGCACCTTCAACATATCAAGTTGTTGCGCAAACTTTAGATAAAAAAGCTGCTGAAATCATTGAGAAAGATCCAACAGGAGGTTCTATTGTTGCCGATAATCTACGTGTTGTTTACCGTGGAGTATCCAACCCAATCTCTGCAACAATTAATGGAGCAAATGGACCAGTAAGTTTAAATGCTTCATCAGGTTCTGTTTCTGGAGCAGGAGCTAACAAATGGAATTACACGCCAGGTGGAGGAAGTGAAGTAACATTCACTGCTACAACGAAAGCAAGTTCAGGTAAAACATTATCTGTTCGTGAAACCTTCCGTATCAAACCAGTTCCACCAGCACGTGGTGTTATTTTAGGAAAAACGAGTCCAGCTATTCCAGATAATGGAATTGCAGCACAAACAATTCGTGTAGACTGGCCAGATTTCTTATTCCCAATTTCAGGAGAAGTAACATCATTTAATGTTCGTGTACCAGGTCAAGCTACAGTACGTGTTACAGGAAGTAAAATGTCAGGAGCCGCAGGTGCAATTTCGAAAGCGAAAAAAGGAGATATAATTGGTGTATTCGATATTAAATATCGTACTAATTCTGGTCAAACAGGAGAAGCATCATCAATTGCAATTCAAGTACAATAAACAAAAAAATAAAATTTAGCATATGAAATATCTTTTGTTTGGTTTAATGAGTTTTTTCTCAACCCTTACAATGGCGCAAAATGTTCTTAATGCTGTTTCACCAGAACAGTTGAGAAAAGACCGCGAAAATAGAACAAGAGTTGATGAAGCTGGAGATACTGTAAGTACGGCACAAGATCCAATGAAATATGGCTTTATCGAGGATAAAGATGTTTTATGGTCGAAAGTTGTATGGGAAGTCATTGATTTGAACGAGCGTCTAAATCAACCTTATTATAGATCTGGTGATGAATTAGTACAGAATTCAAAATCATTGTATGATGTTTTAGTTGACGGAGTTCGTACTAAAAAAATTAAAGAAGTATACGATGATGAGTACTTTCAGACTAAAATGAGTTTTGATCAAATCATGGCTCGTAACGAAAAGAAAGATACTCAACAGTATTACTATGATATGATTGCAGCAGGTGAAAATCCTGACGAAGCAGCTATTTTCAATTACAAAGTAAAATCTGATGATATTAAAATGGTGAAAACGAAAGGTCTTTGGTACATTGATCGTCGTTTAGGAGAATTAAAATATCGTTTGTTAGGATTAGCGATCATGGGACCAGATGCACAATCTTTGGGAACTGAATTTGCAGACGGAACGTATGTCGATTTATTTTGGATTTGGTATCCAGATGCACGTAATGTTTTGGTAAATGCAACTGTTTTCAATCCAAGCAACTCTAATTCCGCGATTACTTATGATGAGATGTTAAATGCAAGACGATTTAGTTCTGTTATTTACAAAGCGCAAACCATGTATGGAACGAAGATGATTGAGGATTATATTCCAAATGATTCGAAGGGACAATTAGAAGAACATCATAAAATTAGAAATTCTATTATTCAGGCAGAAGCCGATATGTGGAATTATTAATAAAATGTTATAAAACTAAAGCTCCAATCTCAAGATTGGAGCTTTTTTTATTTAAAATAGTTTAATTCCTCTACAATATTTTTTTCCAGAATTTAGTTATTCCCTAAAA
>NZ_CALGVK010000147.1:0-24076 GCF_937930195.1 uncultured Empedobacter sp. | reverse complement strand
TGTATTTCACGAGATTTTGAAAAATAATTAGATTATTTTTTTTTATAAATTAAGCCACTCATTATGAGTGGCTTTTGTATTTATTTTTTTATTATTTTCTTTGTAGCTTCTTTACCATCAATAAGTGTTTTTAAAATATAAATTCCATTTGGTAAATGTGATACATCGATTTCATTCTTAGTTGACTTTAATACTATTTGTCCTTGTAAATTATAGACGACAGAAGAAGTTAAATTACCTTTTGTTTTAATTTGTATAATATCTGTAGTTGGATTTGGGAATACTTCAAATTTAGTATTAATAACTTCGGAAGTTCCTAAATCAGAATCGGGTAGAGTAATTAGAAATGAAACTAAAGCATCGTCTGTTCTTCCCAAACCAACGATATGTTTTCCATTTGTAGACATACCTAATGGTAAAGCGAATGTTATTCCTAAGTCATCGTAACCTAAATTCTCTTTTACGTATGTATTCAGATAAACTAAACCTGTTTTTTCTGTCCAAATAAACCCTTCACCCATTGCAGCTGATCCAGGCCATCCTCTATAATAACCAACGATTGTACTACCATCATTATTCGTCGCAGTAGAAGCTCCTCTAAAGAAGATGTTTTCGTTAGGGTGATTAATTGTAATTAGACTTCTTCTTTGCTCCATTTTGAAGCTGAAAATCCAAATGCACCAATCATCCATTTTCCATCTCCAGAAACACCAGAAAACTCTGTTACAAATTCATCATTTGGTCCTTTAACAATTGTTTGTTTATTATCTTCCCAATATGCGGCCTGTCTATTGCCATCTTCTCCATCTTGCCATCCAACGTATATTTTACCGTCATTACTTACCGCATTGATACGGGAAAACCTTTCTTCAACTGTTGAACCTAAATCTACTAAACCTTCTTCTTTTGTCCATACAGCAGCATGCGCATTGTTATCCTTTGATTGAATTAAACCTACAACTTTACTACCATCTGGCTGAAAATCCCAAACAGATCCTGCAACTTTATCTAAATGTTGTCCAAATGAACCTAAATATTGCCATGTAACCGTTGCTAAATTATATAAACCCATTTCGACAATATCTGTTGCAGGATTAGCAACCGAAGCAGCAATTAGACTACCATCTTTAGAAACTTTTGGAGAACCTACATTGTATACATTTTCAGGCATTTCATTTAAGACTTGGATTCCTTCATCTTTACTCCAAAAGAAATTAGCTTCCGAAGTGTTTAATGTAATAATGTTTCCATCATCAGTTACATCCGTTGCTGTTTGCCCAGAACCAATCGCATAAACTTGTGCATTTGCATGATTAGTATAAAATGAGAGTGCTAAGGCTCCTATAAATAATAATTTTGAATAAAAATTATTCATATAACTTTGTGTTAATTGTTTATTACTAAGTTATTTATAACATTGATATGTTTTATAAAATAATTCAATAATCATAATAATTCTGATTTTATAAAACTTAAAACATTGAAAATTAGTTAATTAAATTTTATTATGTGTTTTTGAAATTCTTGAATTTTAAATTAACAAAGACGTTGGTTATTTTAAAATACGTAATTTACATTGATTAATTCAATCGGTGAATAAAAAACAAGAATCTATACATGAATTGATTTGTTGTCAATTTTGTATCTTTGGATAAAGATTTACAAATGGCAGATTATATCCGAATTCATCCAGAAAATCCACAAGAAAAATCAATTGATCAAGTGGTTAAAATTTTACAAAATGGAGGTTTAATTATCTATCCTTCCGATACAGTGTATGGATTAGGTTGTGATATTACAAATCTTAAAGCAATGGAAAAATTAGCGCGATTGAAAGGCGTTAAACTCGAAAAGTCGCATTTCTCTATTGTTTGCAATGATTTGAGCCATTTATCTCAATACACATTACCAATTGACAATAGTACGTTCAAAATCTTAAAACGTGCATTGCCAGGTCCGTTTACCTTTGTTATGAATGCCTCACGCAGTTTACCTGTCGCTTATAAAGGTAAGAAAACAGTAGGTATTCGTGTGCCGAATCATGCTGTTCCGCAATTGATTGTCGAAAAATTAGGAAATCCTATTGCATCAACATCTATTTATGATGAAGATGAAATTGTGGAATATACTACTGATCCCGAATTAATTTTTGAGAAATGGGAAAAGTTAGTAGATGCTGTAATTGATAGCGGTTACGGTGATAATGTTGCTTCGACAGTTGTTGATATGACAGATGGCGTAGAAGTTTTGCGTGAAGGTAAAGGTGATATTGAAGATTATTTATAATTTATTTGAAGAAAAGAAAACATGAAAATATTATTATCTCCAGCAAAGATGATGAATCTTGAAACGAATGCAAAATGGAGAGCGACTACACCACAATTTTTAGCACAATCACAAGAAATTATGGATGTAATGAAAGAAATGAGTGCAAAGGATCTTGAAAAATTGATGAAAATTTCGAAAGATATTTCTGCTATGAATGTAGAACGTAATCAAAATTGGACGATAAAGCCAACAGCTAAACAAGCTATTCCCGCAGCTTTAGCTTTTAAAGGCGAGGTTTATAGAGGATTAAATGCAGAAACGTTAAACGAAGAAGCATTAGATTATTTCAATAAAAATGCTTTTTTACTTTCTGGTTTATATGGTATGTTGAGACCTTCTGATAAAGTAATGTTGTATCGTTTAGAAATGGGGTCCAAATTAGATGTGCATGGTTCTAAGAATTTATATGGTTTTTGGAAAGAAATTTTAACGTCATTTTTTAATTCAAAATTAAAGAAGGGAGAGTTTATCCTAAATTTAGCGAGTAATGAATATGCGAAAGTTCTGGATAAAAAATCACTAAAAGCACCAATGATCGATGTAGAATTTCAGGATTACAAAAACGGTGAATTGAAAAAAATCATGATGTATTTTAAACATGCTCGTGGAGCAATGGCGCGTTATTGTGCAGAAAATAATGTTGAAACATTGGATCAAGTAAAAGCATTTGATGTAGATGGGTATCGTTTTGATGAGAATTTATCTACCGAAGAAAAATTGGTTTTTACACGATAATTTACAAATAATATGTATAACTTAAAGACTGCTAAAAAGTAGTCTTTTGTTATTTTTGAGAAATATATGGAACAACCTTTTATAGATAATTTACCTATAAAAATTATTTATTCGTTCGAGACTTTATTCAAGGAACTCGAAGCGTCTGAATATAATTTTGGAGAGTTTAATGCCTTTTTAGAATACCTAAAAGTAACTCGTCCAGAATTGATTGATGGAGTGGAAACATTTGAAGATTTTGAAAAATTAATTCATAATGTAGAACCAATTATCGATAAAATTATTCCAAAACCTTTTATTAAATATAACCTGAAAGCAATAACTTTCCCGTTTTCGGATAAATTTATATTTGCAACCGATCGATTAAAGGAATTCATAGAGAATAAGACATCAAGCTTAAAATTTAATTATGAACACCTTGATTATGAAACACTCTATAAGTTTTGTTGTTGTTTTATTTTATCAAAATATTACCATAAAAATTTAGAATTCAATTTATCCAATCAATTGGTTATAGAAAATGAAAATGGTTACAAAACCTATTTGGGAACGGATATTAATCATGATTATTTTAAAATATTTCCTTCTGAAAACAAATTCGAATTGTCTGAAGATGAAATTGATGACTTGTTGAATAATTACGAAGACACTTCCTTGTGGATGAAAAAAATTCCGATTGGTTCGTGGATTGCCAAAGGGTTTAACTTGGTATCATTTTTTGATAACACAACCGAAATCGCACTTTCTAACTTGAAGTCAAAACTTTTATCTTACGGAGAACCTTTTGATATTGTGAGATCTGATATTATTTCGGCTTTAAAATCAATATTTCGAATCAATGAACTTGAGGTTGGTTTTTCTGCTTACAATTCAGATAAAAATCAATTGGAGATTAGCCATCTTTTGCAATTAAATAATAGTTTGTTGATGGATCATCGTAAAAAATTGAAATTAACTGATATCGCTTGTACTGATTTACAAAATAAAATTTCGAAAGCTGATTATTATGTTGTTTCAAGTGTTGATGCAGCTCTCACGAAATTTCCTCAAGACAAAATGTTGAAAATTGCTAAAAATTCAGGAATCAAGAGTTTAATTCTTTATCCACTTAAAAATGGAAATTCATGTCTTGGTGTTTTAGAAATTGCTTCAAAAGAAACTGGAGTTTTTAATCGAATTAATGCGAATCTTTTACGCGAAATTACACCGCTTTTAGAAGAATCTATTTACCGCTATTCGGTAGAATTTGAAAATCAAATTAACGCTTATATCCAAACCGAATATACTTCATTGCACCCAAGTGTTGATTGGAAATTTAGAGAAAAAGCTAAGGAACATCTATTAAATCGAGGAAATTCGAAACAAAAATCTCAAATTTCTTTTCAAAATGTTTATCCAATTTACGGTGAATTGGATGTGCGAAATTCATCCAATATTCGCAATGAATGTCTGAAAATGGATTATATCAATCAATTAAATTATTTGATCTTGATTTGTAAAGAATTGCATAAACGCTCGAATAAAGTGAAATTCTTGAGTTATATTGAAGATTTGCAAAATTTTTTAGAACGAATTGATAATGTCGATAAAATCTATTTTGAAAGTGAATTATTTGATTATATTTCTTTTCAAATACATCCCGAAATTCCGAAATATGTCAAAGAAGATGAGAAATCAATTATAGAAGAATATCTGAAAAAATTAGATTCGACCACAGGTTTATATTATGTGGAACGTAAAAAGTTTGATCAGTCTATTGCCATGACAAATTCTCTTTTGTCGAATAAATTGGATGCTTTTCAGAAGGATGCGCAAGAGATTTTTCCTCATTATTATGAACGATTTAAAACGGATGGAATTGATTATAATTTATACGTTGGTCGAAGTATAGCGCCTTTAAATAAATTTTCGTACCAAAATATTCGAGAAATAAGGTATTGGCAATTGCAAGCGATGATTGCTTTGGAGCAAGGTTACAAAAATATTCAGAAAAAAAAATCCGTTAAAATTGGAAGTTGCTTCGTTACTATATGCAACCAATACGACGCTTGATATTTTGTTTAAATTAGACGAAAAACGCTTTGATGTTAATGGATACAACAATGCAAAATACGAAATCGTAAAGAAAAGATTGAGTAAGGCTTTTGTTAAAGGTTCAAATGAACGCATCAATCAGCCACATAAAATTTGTATTATTTATACCGAAGATATTTTGAGAGAAGAATACACAAATTATATTAATTTATTGATAAAAAAGGGATTTCTAAAAAATGATATCGAATATCTTGAAATAGATGATTTACAAGGATTAAGTGGGTTATTGGCAATTAGAGTTTCGGTGAATTATAAAAATAAATTGGAAGAATATAAAAAATTAGAAGAATAAAGAATGGAAAAAGATGAAGTGTTGCTAAATATTTCGATAGATAGTTCTGCCGAAAATATTTGGAAAGTATTGACAAATGAAGATTCATTTAGTGCGTGTTTTGACGATATGAAAATGAGTTGTAACGAGTGGAAAGTAGGAGAGAAGATTATTTTTGAAACGCAGAAGAATAATGAAAAAATTGTAGATGAGGCACTCATAACGTCTATTTTAGAGAATGAAAGATTGCGTTACAATTACAAAAAACAAAACTCTGATCATGAAATTGAAGTGATTTTCAATCTAAAATCTGTGGGTAATTTTACGTATTTATCAATTGAAGGTAAAGATTTCGCTGATGAGTTTGAACGATCACATTCAGAAAATGCTTGGATAAATATGATGCAAAACATAAAGAAATATGTGCAAACAAAATAACCTTCAAATTTTTGAAGGTTATTTTGTTATATGATTTCATCTATTTTATAAAAGAAAAATATCCTCTCAAAATAGCATCATTCGATGCGTTTCGCGTATCAATTTCTAAAATTTTAGGACGACTACTTTCTGCATAAAAATTGTTGAAAGAATTTTCTAAATCAGTTAAATTTGAAATGACTTCATATTCAAAATCATACATTTTAGCTAAATGTTCTGCTGTGAAATGATGTTTGGTTTCGAAATAATCTTCGACAACATCTGTTTCGGAAGGACCAGGAATAAATTTGAAAATATTTCCACCACCATTATTGATCAAAATAATTCTGAAATTAGAAGGTAAATTAACATTCCATAACGCATTCGAATCATAAAAGAATGAAATATCGCCTGTTATCATTACTGTATTTTGTTCAGAAGCGATGCAAGCACCAATTGCGGTAGAAGTAGAGCCATCAATTCCACTTGTTCCACGATTACAGAAAACAGGATTCGAATCGTTGTGATCAAATAATAATCCATAACGAATAACAGTAGAATTTCCATATTGAATTTGCCAATTTTCAGGATAATTTCGAATAATAGAATCGAAGGCTTTCAAATCACAAAACGGAATCATATTGATATATTCTTTGTGTTTGATATTATTTGCTTCTCTAATCGAATTCCACGTTGTATAATAATCCGATTCTTTTGGATTGACAAATGGCACAAATTGCTCTAAAAAGAATTCAGGTTTTGTTTCAATTTTGTCCGTTAAAGCCTGAAATGTATCTGGTTGCCAATATTCATCTAAATGCCAATGTTGCGTTGGTTGTTTTTCACGCAAGAACTTTTTGATCTTTTTAGACACTATATTTTGTCCAATCGTCAAAAGAATATCTGGTTTCAAAGCTTCTAATTCTTCCTCTGAATAGGGAAAAATAACCTGATCTATTTTATTAAAATAACGATCATTATGAAGATTTGAAGTAACTTCTGTTAGTACAACAACCGAATCATCTTGTGCTAATTGCTTAAGCAAATAATCAAATTTGGCATTTGGATGATGCAAACCAACCAAAATCATTTTACGATTCGACGTATTCCAACGACGCATAAAATCAATAACATCAATTTCAGGATATACTTTTTCATCAATTGTGATGTTATCAATTTCTATATCGGGCGTAGAAACAGATTCGTATAAAGGCTCAGAAAATGGCATGTTGATATGAATTGGTGCCGATTTATGCATACAATCAATCAATGCATATTTCGTCAACAACATATTTCGTGTCAAATCATCTGTTTCCTCACTTTCTGATAATTGAACGTTGTGAACAGAATGTTTTTCGAATAAATTATTTTGACGAATGGTTTGTCCATCAAAATTATCTACCAAATGTTCAGGACGGTCAGCAGATAGGACAATTAGAGGAATATTCTGAAAAAAAGCTTCTGTAATCGCTGGGTAATAATTTGCAGTTGCCGAACCCGAAGTACAACAAACGACAACAGGTTTCTGAAGTTGCTGTGCCATTCCCAACGCAACAAATCCAGCCGAACGTTCGTCGATAACACTATAAGTTTTGAAACGTTTGTCATTGGCAAACTGCATCGTTAATGCTCCATTTCGAGATCCCGGCGATAATACGATATGATCAATTCCAAAAGCCAAAAATGTTTCGGCAATCAATTGAACATTTAATTTATTTGATATTTTTCTCAACGTAGTTGTCTTAAATTATAAAAGGTTTTGAGTAGCAAATTTACTAAACAAAACCTTTCAAAAAGTATGATATTTTTAAGAATTAAGTATGTAAACCACCGTCTACACTTAAAACTTGTCCTGTTACATAACTTGATAAATCTGAAGCTAAAAATAAACATGCATTAGCCACATCTTCTGGTTGTCCACCTCGTTTTAATGGAATACCATTACGCCATTCTTCAACTACTTTTTGGTCTAAAACTTCAGTCATTTCTGTTTCGATAAAACCTGGTGCAATTGCATTGCAACGAATGTTGCGAGAACCTAATTCTAAAGCAACTGATTTAGAAAAACCAATTAATCCTGCTTTAGAAGCTGCATAATTTGCTTGACCAGCATTTCCTTTGATTCCAACAATAGAAGACATATTTACGATAGATCCTGAACGTTGTTTCATCATTGGTTTGATAACTGCTTTAGTTAGGTTGAAAGCAGAATTAAGATTCGTTTGAATCACTTTCTCAAAATCTTCTACAGACATTCTCATCAATAAATTATCCTTTGTAATTCCAGCATTATTGATTACGATATCAATTTGACCAAACTCTGCAATTACATCTTCAACTAATTTTTGAGCCGCTTCGTAATCAGAAGCATCAGACTGATAACCTTTAACTTTACCAAATTGTCCCAATTCTTCTTCCAAAGCTTTAGCTTTTTCTACAGAAGAAGCATAAGTAAAGGCAACGTTTGCGCCATTTTTCACAAAAACTTCAGCAATACTTTTTCCAATACCGCGAGTTGCGCCTGTAACGATTGCTGTTTTACCTTGCAATAAATTCATGTTTATAGGTATTATATATTGTTCCAAAAGTACGATTTTTTGCGAGAGTTAAAAATGTTAAAATTTACTTTATTGATTTTCTTTAACATTTAATGGTATTATAATTGAAAATATCAATCATATAAAACCCAAAAAAATATAAAACATGAAGAATCTATTGAAATTATTAGCGGTAACATTTTTCGCTTTATTCATTTTTGCAGCTTGTAGTGATGACGATGATCCAGCAAATAATGATTTTTTTGCAGGAACTTATAAAGGAAGTATTAGTTATACTGACGGAGATAATCGACTAAGTTCTGATAATGGTAGTGTATTTGTAACGAAAATTGCAAGTGGTACAAAATACAATTTTGCTTTTTCGGATAAAATTCCTGATTTAAATGGAGTTGAATTTGAGAAAAAAGGTGATAATACTTTAGTGAGTATTGGTGCTGATGAGACTTCGTACATTAGAATTGATAGTGATAAACTAACGATTTTGTATACAAGAGATGGAAAAGTTTGGACTGCTAACGCAACAAGATAAGTAACGAATTAATGTAAAAGGAAAGACGTTTAAAATAGAACGTCTTTTTTTTGTGCAATATTTTTTACTGAATATAGTTAAATGTATAAAGAAGAGTTGAATGAAAACGAGTTTATTTTTGATGACTATTTTGATGACTTTATTTTCGTGTTCAAATGAAGATGATAGCCAAAATAAAGTTTACAAAGAAAAATATGAAAGACGATTTATTATTTTTCGAGATTCTTTGGGAATAGAAGAAAAGGACAGCGGTACTGTAAGAGTGTCAAAAAATAACACATTATACAGTTTTAATTTTGAAACAGCAAATAACAAACATGTTGATCCTATTGAGGATATTGAGATGGAAATGACAGGTTCTAATTCACTTCGAAATGTAAATTGGTCACCAACGAAATTCATTGTAATGACAAAAGATAGTATCAATATATCTTATCAAATTGGTGATTCGTATTGGTTGGTTAATGGAATAAAGTAATAATAATCATAAAAAAAATCCACTCATTGAGTGGATTTTTTATGGGTATAAAAATTTCAGCTTATAAGCCAAAAGCTTCTTTTATTTGATCTACAAAGTCTAATTTTTCCCAAGTGAATAATTCAACTTCAACTTCAACAACATCTTGTCCGTTAGCTGATTCAAAACGTTTTGTAACTGTTTTAGGTTCACGACCTAAATGTCCATAAGAAGCAGTTTCTTTGTAAATAGGGTTTCTTAATTTCAATCTTTGCTCGATAGCGAAAGGCTTCATGTCAAAGATTTCAGAAACTTTTTTAGAAATTTCTCCTTCTGTTAAATTAACTTTTTCAGTTCCGAAAGTATTAACCAATAATGAAACTGGAGCAGCAACACCAATAGCATAAGAAACTTGAACTAATACTTCGTCTGCAACACCAGCAGCAACTAAGTTTTTAGCAATGTGACGAGCCGCATAAGCTGCAGAACGGTCTACTTTTGATGGGTCTTTTCCAGAAAATGCACCACCTCCGTGTGCACCTTTACCACCGTAAGTATCAACAATGATTTTACGACCAGTTAAACCTGTATCTCCGTGAGGTCCTCCAATAACGAATTTCCCTGTAGGATTGATGTGATAAGTGATATTATCTGTAAATAAATCGCGCAAATGAACTGGTAATTGTGCTTTAACTCGAGGAATTAAAATACTAATTAAATCATTTGTAATTTTATCTCTCATCGCTTCTTCGTTAGCGAAGTCATCGTGTTGAGTAGAAATAACAATTGTATCAATACGAACTGGTTTGTTGTCGTTATCATACTCAATTGTTACTTGAGATTTAGCATCTGGGCGTAAATAAGGTAATAAATCTTTTTCGTATTTACGAATATGAGCCAATTCTTTTAATAATCTGTGCGATAAATCCAATGCCAAAGGCATATAGTTTTCTGTTTCGCTTGTTGCGTAACCAAACATCATTCCTTGGTCACCTGCACCTTGTTCTTCATCAGAATTTCTGTCAACACCTTGATTAATATCTGGAGATTGTTCGTGAATTGCAGAAAAAATTCCACAAGAGTTTGCATCAAACATATACTCACTTTTAGTGTAACCAATTTCAGAGATAGTTTCTCTTGCTACACGTTGTAAATCAATATAAGAATTTGATTTTACTTCTCCTGCTAATACAACTTGTCCAGTTGTTACTAAGGTTTCACAAGCTACTTTACTTTTAGCATCAAATGCTAAAAAGTGATCAAGAATTGAATCAGAAATTTGATCGGCAATTTTATCAGGATGCCCCTCAGAAACTGATTCTGATGTAAATAAATATGACATTTCTATATTTTTTTAAGATATATGAGGGGAGGAAATAACTGAAGTCCTGTTTTAGCAATTATTTTATGAGGTTGCAATCAGTCAAATCTTTCCTCTCGATTTTTTCGAGTTCAAATATACAATGAATAAAATGAATTAGAAAAGAAAAAGATGAATTATTATTCTATTAATTTAGTAGACTATTATGAGGATTGAATTGAATTTCAGAATACAAATAATGAAAATGAATAATTTTAGAATATATTTTCTAAGGATGATAACTTTTTGTTGTTTTTTTAGATTATTTTTCAAATTAATATTGTTACTTTAGAAAAAAAATAATTGTACAATGAAATTTGATACTCTCGATCAACAACTACTGATGTATTTGCAGGAAAATAGTAAAATTACTTACAAAGAATTATCTGATAAGTTGAACTTGTCATCAACTGCTATTCATGAAAGAATAAAAAAATTAGAGAAATCAGGAATTATTTCTAAATACGTAGCTTTAGTTAATAGAAGGTTGATAAATAAAGAGTTACTTGTTTTTAGTCACATCAAATTACAGCAACATTCGGCAGGTAATATTCGAATTTTTGAAACTGAAATTCAAAATTTGAAAGAAGTACAAGCTTGTTTTCATGTTAGTGGGGATTATGATTACATTGTAAAAATGTCTTTCGAGAATATGGACGAATACAGAGATTTTATGGTGAATAAACTAACAACGATCAAAGTTATTGGAAGTTCTCATAGTACGTTTGTTATTAGTGATGTAAAAGATGACACAGCTTATCAATTGGTCTAATCAGTTATAAATTTAAAATGAAAAAAGAGGAATTTTGGTTCCTCTTTTATTATTTTAGAATATAATTGTTTTTAAGTTATTGCTCTAAATTAGAAGACCATTTCGACCCAAAGGTTACATTTCCTTCTTTGAGAACAATATCCGAATGCAGAAATTTTGCAGCTTCTGCCGATTTTTTGACTTTCACACTACTACGCTCAATCATTTCTTTTTCGTAAGGTTGTAAAATATCGTTACGCAAATCATGATTTTTTCCTTGATTTTGACAAACGGATTTAATCTTTTTTGCTAATAACAACGCATCCAACAACGCCTGATTAGCACCTTGTCCTTTAAAAGGACTCATGGGATGCGCAGCATCGCCAAGTAAAGTGACTGACCCCGCATTTTTTAACAAATCTTGTTCTAATAGATTTCTGTCATACACAGGATATCCTGTGATTTTTTCGGTTTCAGTTGCAGCAATAATCTGGGGAATAGGAGAATGCCATTGTGTTCTTTTTACGACTTCAGCTTTTAATTCTTTAGCTCCTTTTTTACTTAATTCCATTGCTTCTTCCTCTGAAATAGGAAAACTAAATTGCCACATTACTGCATTTTCATCATAAGGCATCATATACATACGTTCTGTTCCGTTAGCCGTCTGAAATACAGTTGAGCCATCTAATAAGGGATTATTTAAATTTTCTAATGCACTTAATTGACATATTCCTAAAATAACAATACAGCCCAAATAACGTAAAGGATTTATTTCTTCTTTGATCAATGTTCGACGAACCGAACTTCGGATTCCATCTGCACCAACCAATAAATCGGCTTTAAAATGTTGTTGAACACCATCAACATCAAAGGTTAATTCAATCTTGTCATTTAGTTTATAATCAATTAATTGATGGTTCCATAAAACGTGACTATTTCCTCCTAATTGATTTAAGAAAGCTAAACGCAAAGATTGTCTGGCGATGTGAATATTAGTAGGTTTATTCTTGTTTCTTGTTTCTACAGATTCTTTATGAATTAGTTTTCTTAATCCCCATTCACCAATCACATTACCATCAATTGTATGCGCCAAGTGTAAAGTAGAAATCAAGCCTTTATCTAAAGTAGGAATACCAAACTTTTTCATCTCTTTACTCGCTTGTTGTAATGTTAAACCATATCCTTGCGAACGATCATTAAACGTGCGATCTCTTTCAAAAAGAGTAAAAGGAATTTGTCGATGCAAACAGGCTAAAGCTAACGCAATACCACCAATTCCAGCACCTATTATCGCAACATGTGGATACTTGTTTTCATCCGCTACAGGACGTTCATTATGAATGGTCAATCCAGTACCTGAACATGAAGTACAAATTTGCATGGATTTTTTTGGCTTTATCGGAGCAGAGCTAGTATTCTTATCTTTATTATATTGAGCGAGAGCAAATTCATAGCGTAAAAGTTTTTTTTTCGAAACGCCTTGACTTTTTGTTCCATGACCGTTACAAGCTTTACAACTTATCCAATTGACTATATTACTCAAATTTATATTTTTTTAAAGACAAAATTATTTTGCAAAAATAAGATTAATAAAGAAATTTCACGATTTCTTTTGGCTGAAAAGTGCGTTTATAAAATTAAAAAAATGAGTAATGTAGTGTTGAATTTATGACAATCAATACCAGGATTTACAGTTGTTTTTTTTGACTTTATTTATTGAAAATAGTAGTTAAAAGGAAAAAAATAATCAAATACAAGATAGATTTAAAAGTTTTAAGTCAAAAATAATTGTACGATAAATTATTAGTTGTTACTTTTGCGAGTGAATACTAACTAACAACCAATAGAAACGATTAATTCAGATGGAAAATTTTACAGATCGACAGATCGAAATCATGGAAGCAGCAACAGCTCGTATTGATAAATATGGGATTCAAAACCTTACCATCAAAACTTTGGCAGCTGATATTGGTTTGTCGGAGCCTGCTTTGTATCGTCATTTCAAAAGTAAGAATGAAATTTTACTTTGTCTACTTCATTATTTCATCACGAAAATGAAGAAGCGTATCAGTACCATTATCATGAATCATAATGCAACAGCAGAAGAAGAACTTAGAATTATTTTTAATTCTCAATTGCAAACATTTACAGAAAAACCAGCAATTGTAAGTGTCATTTTCGCAGAAAGTATTTTTCATTTTGACGGAAGTTTAAGCAATAAAGTTTCTGAAATAATAGAATTAATGCAACAATTTGTGCAGTCTAATATTGAAAGAGGGCAAAGAGAAGGTCAGTATAATAAACGAATTAATGCTTCTACTCTTACAACTATTATTCTTGGGTCAATACGAATGACTGTACTGAAATGGAAAATTTCGGGGCATTCAACAGATTTGGTAAATGATGGAAAAATAGTTTTAGAAACTCTATTAGAAATGATTGAAAATAAGAAACAATAAATATTTTAGGACATGAAAAAAACAATTGTAGTAGCAATGAGTGTCATGCTCTTTTGGAGTTGTAACACTACATCAGAAAAAAATGCAATGCAATCAGAAGTTCAAGATGAGACAGCTCATCAGCACAACGAAAATTCTGATATTATCGAGCTAAACAATGGCGAAAAATGGAAAGTGAATGAAGAAATGAAACCTTTTGTATCGAAGGGTGAAGAATTAGTCAATACTTATATCCAAACGAATGGTACAGATTATAAGTTACTTGCAGAAGAAATTAAATCTGAAAACAGTAAACTCATAAAAAGTTGTACAATGAAAGGAAAGAGTCACGATGAATTGCACAAATGGTTACTTCCACACTTGGAAATAGTTAAAACATTAGAAGCAGAAACCGATTCAGCAAAAGCAACGCATGCGATTACAAATTTGCAACAATCATATCAAGATTATCATAAAAATTTTAAATGAATTTAGAAGAATTACATCAACAGGAAAAAGAAGTTTCAGCAACTTTATTATTTAAAGGAGAAATGGGAACTTCGACGGCTATTCGATTAGAAGAAAAAGGTATTTTAAAAGAACATATTACAAAAACAGCAGCACTTCTTGTATGTGTTAGTGGGATAACAACTTAAGAAGATGAAAAAGGGCAACAAATTACTTTAAAACAAGGCGATTATATTTCGATAGAACCTCATGTGAAACATTGGTTAAATGCAACTTGTAAATCACATTTAATTCTTTTAAAATAAAAAAATTTACTCCAAAATGTTAGTGAACGCTCGCAAACTATTGATCATTCCGCTCTTTTTTATCGGATGGCATACAGTTAAGGCACAAGAAGTTTGGACATTAAAGCAATGCATTGATTCGGCAATTCTGCATAATAAAACGTTGAAAGTCAATCAAAACAACATCAATATCAGTACGTACAAGGAAAAAGAAGCAAAAGCTAATTTGCTTCCGAAAATTGCAGCAAATGTTGATTATAATTATTTTATAGAATTGCCTACACAATTGATGCCAATGAATGTCTTTAATCCGCAAGTGCCCGAAGGACAATTCAGAAATATACAATTTGGCGTACCGCATAATATCAATGCAAATGTCCGATTGACAATGCCTTTGTATAATCCACAGGTTTATGGAGCAATTGAGAATGCTAAAATCGCCAATGAACTTAGTCAGCTTCAATTTCAAAAATCGGAAGAACAAGTTTTATACGACATTACGACCTTGTATTACAATGCTCAAATTCTTAAAAATCAACTTGATTTTTTGGATAGTAATTGGATAAATACACAAAAGCTATTAAAGAATATGCAACTTTTGAAAGAACAACTTTTGGCAAAAGGAACAGATGTTAGTAAAATACAATTGCAAGCTGATCAACTTAGTACACAAAAGGAAAATGTATCGAATAAATACAGTTCAATATTAAATATGTTGAAATTGAATATTGGAATTCCTATGGAACAAGATGTGGACGTAATTGCTGAATTAGAAGAACAACAGCTGAACCATTATACAAGAGAAAATACAGTTGATTTTGAAATTGTCAAAGCTTATAATAAGTTATTAAACAATGAATTAACTGTTTTAAATCGATCAAAAACTCTTCCGACAATTAATTTGGTTGCTTCGTATGGAACAACAGGTTTTGGTTATGATAAAGCACCAGATAATTTTCTTAAATTTTATCCCATTGGCTTTGTAGGTTTACAACTCAATTATCCAATTTTCAACGGAACGGTTACTCTTCAAAAGATCAATCAGAAAAAATTAGAAATTAGTAATAACGAACTGCAAGCGCAATTGATTGATGATAAAAATAGAGTAGAGATAGAGAATAGTGAACGACAAAAAACGATGGCACAACAAACAATCATCAACACTAAAAATCAAATAAATTTAGCCCAGTCAATTTACGAACAATCAATTCTACAACAGAAACAAGGTGTTGCAACATTAACGGATATTTTATTGGCAGACAATGCACTTAGAGAAGCGCAGCAAAATTATTTATTGGCTATAATGGATTATTTAAAAGCTGATTTAGAAATAAAAAAACTGAAAGGAATCATTAAAAACTAAACGTAGTAAACTAAATGCGCTACTCAATTTTTAGCGCTTAGTTATACATCGTTAATTTAGGTAATATGAAAAAGATAAGTTGGATAATAGTGGGGATTATTCTCATCGGATTGGTTGTTTTTAGACTTACAAGCAATAAGAAAACTACCGAAAGTAAGGTTTATCAATTCAATAAAGAAAAACCGATTGTTGTAAGTGTAGACAGTATTCGTTTGCGAGCGATAGATACAGAGAATTCCTATACAGGAATTTTTGAACCGAATAAAGAATCTAAAATTAGTTCGGATATTCAAGGAAAAATTAATGCTGTTTTAGTAGATATGGGAAGCCAAGTAAGGAAAGGGCAAACCCTTGTACAATTGGATAACTCGTTGTTAAAATATCAGTTACAAACAATTGAAGTTCAGATTGAAGGTTTAGAAAATGATGTAAAACGTTATACAATTTTAGCAGAAGCCGATGCAGTACAAGGTATTCAGTTGGAAAAAACGAAATTAAATCTAAAATCAGCCAAAATACAGCAAGCAAGTTTAGTAGAACAAATTAGAAAAACAGCTATTAAGGCTCCGTTCAATGGAGTGATTACAGCTAAATTAAATGAGGTTGGTGGTTTTGCAGCGCCTGCAGTTCCTTTATTGCAGATTACAGATATAAGCAGTTTACGTTTTACAATCAATATTCCAGAGAATGATTTGATTTATTTTCAAACCAATCAAGCTTATAAAATTAGTGCGGATCTTTATCCCGATTTTCCACTTGTAGTAACGACTAAAATGATTGGAAGTAAAGCTAATAGTGGTAATAGTTTTCCTATACAATTCCATGTAAATAACATCAATAATTTATCTATAAAAGCAGGAATGTTTGGTAAATTAAGTCTTTCTGATAGCAAACAGAATCAAGGTATTGTTATTCCCTCTTCGGCAATTATCAAAGAAAAAGACAAGCTAAAAGTGTATTTGATAAAAAATGGAAAAGCAATCATACAACCAATTACTGTAGGAAAAAATGTAGGTAATTCAGCAGTTGTATCAAGCGGTTTAAACCAAGGAGATGTAATTGTAACCAATGGATTTATCAACCTTTTTGATGGAGCGAATATCACAATAAAATAAAATCAGTTATAATGAACATTTCAGAAATTTCCATTAAAAGGCCTTCATTGATCATTGTACTTTTTAGTGTATTTACGCTTTTAGGAATCATTGGTTTTAAGAATTTGAGCTATGAACTGATGCCCGATTTTAATCAACCTGTTGTGGTTATCCGTACTGCTTATCCCGGAGCAGAACCCAATGAAGTTGAAACTTCTGTTTCCCGAAAAATAGAAGATGCACTTTCTAATTTAGAAGGTGTAGATTATTTGATTACAAAATCATTGCCCAACGCTTCTGTGATCATTGCCAATCTTAAATATGGAACAGATTTGGATAAAACAATGCAGGATGCGCAACGCTATATTGATAATATTCGAAAGGATTTACCAAAGGATATTCAGAGTCCTGTGATGAGCAAAGTGTCACCTAATGATTTGCCTATAATGTCGGTGAGTGCAACAAGCGATTTAGAATCGACTGTATTTTACCAGAAAATGAAAGACGATTTTCTACCGCAAATTCAACAATTAAAAGGAGTGGCCGAAATTACCATTTTAGGTGGAGAAGAACGAGAAATTCAAGTAAAAGTAGATAAAGAAAAACTGAAGCTTTACAAAATTTCTATGAATCAAATAGTGGAAGCCATTAATCGTTCTGGAATTGATATTCCTGTTGGTAAATTGCAAACTGACCAAGAAAATAACTCGGTTCGATTAGTTGGGAAATTTAATACACTTTCAGAAATTCAACATGTACAAATTGCAATGCCTTTTCCAAATAGTCCGATTTACGTTAAAGATATTGCATCTGTAGAAGAAGGAGTGAAAGAAATTACTTCTTACAGTCGTTACAATGGTAAAAATGGGATAGGTTTATTGATTAAGAAACAAGGAGATGCCAATGCCGTAGATGTTTCGAAATTGATAAGAGAACAGTTCCAATCGATCGAAGAACAAAATTCAAGCTCTAATGTACAATTTATAGTCACTGACGATAGTACGGATACAACTATTGCAGCTGTTAATTCGGTGATGTATGATTTGATTTTAGCTGTTATTTTAGTTGCATTGGTCATGTTACTTTTCTTGCGTAGTTTCAGAAATGCATTGATTGTCTTGGTCGCTATTCCAACTTCTTTAATTACTTCTTTTGCAGTGATGTGGCTATTAGGTTATACGCTTAATTTGATGACTTTACTTGCCATGTCTTTAATTATTGGTATTTTGGTGGATGATGCAACTGTTGTTTTAGAAAACATTCAACGTCATTTGGATAAAGGAAAGGATAAAACAACTGCAGCTTTGGACGGACGAATGGAAATTGGTTTTTCAGCACTTTCTATTACATTGGTGGATGTAGTGGTATTTTTACCCATCTTATTTTTACAAGTTTTTGTAGGCGATATGCTCAAACAGTTTTCGGTAGTAGTGATTACTTCTACGTTAACAAGTTTATTGGTAGGGTTTACGTTAACTCCTTGGTTAGCTTCACGCATTGGAAAAAAAGAAGATTTACAACCTACGACTATTTTTAATCGTTTTTTACTTTGGTTTGAACATCAGTTAGACAAATTTATCAATTGGTATGGCAAAACTTTAAATTGGGTTTTAGGTCATAAATTGCTTTTTACAGGATTTGTTTTGTTACTATTTGTAGGAACTGCGGTAATGATGAAACAAGGAATTATAGGAAAAGAATTAATCGCTACCGGCGATCAAGGAAAGTTTCGATTGGCATTGGAGTTTGATAAAAGTACCTCTATTCAACAAAATAATTTAGTGTCACAAAAAATAGAAAATTATATTCTAAATCAACCCGAAGTTTCAGCTGTTTTTAGTAATGTAGGTGGACCAAGTACAGGTATAGGAAGCATTGGAGTTGGTGCTGTCAACAAAACCGAATTGAATATTCAGTTAAAGCCTAAAAATCAAATTAATAACCTCTCTACAGAACAATTTATGCAAAATTTAAGGGAAGATTTGCAAAAAGAATATACAGGTATTAGTTTTTCTATTACAGTTATTGGTTTAGTCCCTAAAACAGAACCGATAGAAATTACTTTGAGTGGAAGCGATTTGGAGCAAGTTTTACAATCAGGTCATGATTTAAAAGCTATGATTGAAAAGATTCCTGGCGCAGATAATGTTCGATTATCAGTCGAGACAGGAAGTCCAGAGTTGAAAATAATTCCAGATAAAGATAAAATGCAACGTTTAGGCTTAACGACAGCTTATGTGGGTACAAATTTGCGCACAGCTTTTACGGGGAATGACGATGCTATTTTAACTGAAAATGGAACAGAATATCCTGTTCGTATTTGGTTGGATAAATTTAGTCGAGAAAATTATGATGACCTTAACCAACTTCATATAATCAATCCAATGGGTATTCCGATCGAGGTTTCTCAGTTTGCAGCAATTGAAAGAGATAATTCGCATTCACTTTTAGAACGAAAAGACAGACAAGCAGCAGTAACCTTAACGGCAGATGCTTTAGGTAGACCTTCTGGAACAGTGGCAGATGACGTTGTCGCTTATCTTGAAAATAACCCTTTACCTGCAAATATGGAACTCACTTGGGGAAGCGAAATTAAACGACAAAATGATAGTTTTGGAGCATTGAGTTCGGTTTTATTGATTTCATTTTTACTTATCTATTTGATTATGGTAGCCTTATATGATAGCTTTATTTATCCTTTTGTGGCGCTATTTGCTATACCTGTTGCAATTATTGGTGCATTTTTAGCATTGAATTTGTCTTTAAATAACATGAGTTTATTTGCTTTACTTGGATTGATTATGCTAATGGGATTAGTCACAAAAAACGCAATTTTAATCGTAGATTTTACAAATCAATTAAAAAGCAGTGGAATACATTACAAAGAAGCTTTGATTTTAGCAGGAAAAGAACGTTTGCGACCAATTTTGATGACAACTTTATCTATGGCGATTGGGATGTTGCCTATTGCATTGGCGAGTGGAACAGCATCAGAATGGAAAAATGGCTTGGCGTGGATAATTATCGGAGGTTTACTTTCATCATTGGCATTGACAGTTTTTTTAGTACCTATGGTGTATTATGTTGTAGATTCAATAAAAGAAAAGATGAATTAATTTCGTTTTTAAGCACTATATTTTTAACTATCATATCCGGAGAAATTATTACTTCTTCGGATTTTTTTTATAAGTCTTTTAATCATAATTGTACTTCTGGTGATATATTTCATATAATCGCTTTATTTTTTCAAATTTAGATCAATTGTTTTATTAATATCACATCAAATTTATCTATCAAGACATTTCAACACTGTCATTTATATCTCTTTATAAAACTGAAACTAATACACGTTCACCACTCATTTTAACAGCTAATTCAACCATGGTCGTAATTAAAAATATCAACATGTTTTTATGATTGCAGTCATAGAAGCACTATAAATTGTCAGCCTAAATTTGCCGCACAATTATAAAATTAATTATGCTTACAGATCAAAATAAACAAATAATTTTAGCAACTGTTCCTTTATTAAGAGAAGGCGGAGTGGCACTTACCAAACATTTTTATAAGAGAATGTTTACACATCATCCTGAATTGAAAAACCTGTTTAATATGGGAAATCAGCATTCGGGAAAACAACAAACAGCTTTAGCAATGGCGGTTTTGGCTTATGCCGAAAATATTGCAAATCCAGGAGTATTAATGCCTGTTATAGATATGATTGGGCACAAACATAGCAGTTTAAATATACAACCTGAACAATATGAGATCGTAGGTACACATTTGTTGGCTTCGATTAAAGAAGTTTTACAGGACGCAGCTACAGAGGAAGTACTTGAAGCATGGACTATAGCGTATAATCAATTGGCAGATTTGATGATTGGGCACGAACAGAAAATGTATCAAAACAAAAAAAAAGAAACGGGTAACTGGATAGGTTGGCGTACATTTATTGTGAAAAGTAAAGTAGAAGAATCTGTCGAAATCACTTCTTTTTACTTAAAACCAAAAGACGGAAAAGCAATTCCAAATCATTTACCAGGGCAATATTTAAGTATCAAAGTGTTTTTACCTGAAATGAATTTGGAACAAATTCGTCAATATAGCATTTCTTGTGCGCCAAATGCTGAGTATTTCCGTATTTCTGTAAAACGTGAACAAGGGCCAAACATTGCAGTAAATGGTATGATTAGTAATTTTTTGCACGATCTTATTGTTGAAGGTAGTGAAGTTGAACTGAGCGCTCCTGCAGGTAATTTTGTGTTACAAGAAAATACAAACAAAAAAGTATTTATCAGCGGTGGAATTGGTCAAACGCCTTTGTTGTCTATGTTAGAAACTTTAGATTTGAACGAAGAAGCGCAACAAGATGTGGTTTGGATACATGCGTGTCGTAACAAAGAAGTACATGCATTTGCTGATAAAATCAAAAATATTCAAAACAATCATCCCAACGTTCGTAAATATCAATTTTACGATATAGTAGAAGAGTCGGTAGCAGATGCAAGTGTTTTGAAAGGTCATATCGATTTTACAAAAATAGAAGATTGGAAATTTGATAGCGACGCTGAATATTATGTATGCGGACCTCGTCCATTTATCGAAAAAATGATTGGCGATTTAAAAACGAACCAAGTTAATGAGGAACAAATTTTCTTTGAAGAATTTGGGCCAAAATCTTTATAATAAAGTTTAATTAAGTAGGGAGGAGCTAAGCTTCTCCTTTTGTATTTATGAATTTTAAAACGCACGTATCCAGAAAAAATTACCAATGGGTAAAATGGAGTCGTATTGCTTTGTGTTCTGCATTGGTAGGTATAGTAGTAGGTTTGCTAACGTTAATGTTTAAAACTTTGGTGGAACAATACGAACATTTATTGCTACACAAAGCAAAAGATTTTCAATTGTTTTTTATTGTTTTTCCTTTTATTGGTTTAGCCTTGATTTATGTTTTACGTCAATTTGTATTTAATAAAAAGAAGAATAAAGGAATTTCAGAAGTATTAGAAGCAGTTCAATCAAAGAAAAAGATTCCTTCATATAAAGTGTTGTCGCATTTCTTTAATGGATTTCTTACCGTTGTTTTTGGTGGAACCACAGGAATAGAAGTTTCAACCGTTGTAGCAACAGCAACTTTGGGTGATATGGCATCGCGAAAAGATGTGATTTTTAAAAAATACAGAAAAGAATTTATGGGAGCCGCTATTGCCAGTGGTGTCACTATTTTGTTTTGTAGTCCGTTGGCAGGTTTGTTTTTTTCGTATGAAACCATAAGGAAACAGAAAACAAAAGTGTTTTGGATTACACATATTCTTAGCGTGGCTTTTGCAACCGCCATACTTTTCTTAATGAATGTTCATCCGTTGGTCGATCTCAGTCAGTATGTTCACGATTGGAAGTATGAAGCTTTACCATTTTTTATTGTATTAAGTATGTTATCGGGAGTTTACGGTGTATATATGACAAAGGTTGTGACATATTCAAAAAAGGCTTCTTTTTTTGAACACAGACCATTATTGCAATTACTTATCGGTTCTATTTTCTTGGGAAGTATTTTGTATTTCTTACCCGAATTATATGGATCAGGATATCACACCATTATTCAATTTACACAAAAAAAAAGCTATATACTTAGCATAGCGTTGCTTGCGTTAATTTTGGTCATTGTAAAACCTTTTACAACTGGTTTAACACTGAAGTTAGGTGGTGATGGTGGCGTTTTTGCGCCAAGTATTTTTGCAGGTGCTTGCTTAGGTTTAATTGTGGGAATGTTGACTAAAATGTATTTTGTGCCTGATGTATTGGTTTTAAACTTTGTAATATTAGGCGTAGCATTAACAGTAGGAGCTACATTGCACGCTCCTTTCACTGCTATATTTTTAACCTTCGGAATTTTTAATTCGTATGTACTTTGGTTGCCTTTAATTGCCTTAACTTTTGTCAGTTATTTTTTATCAAAAAGGATTTTTCCCTATACGGTTTATACACTTTCAGTAAGAAAATAATCATTAATCATGTAAAACGTAAATTTTGTGGCAGAAACTTATCGCTTATGGATTTAAAATTTTCATTGAATTAGAAGCTAAATTATGATGAAAATAGTTCTATAATAAACGTGAAATAATCTATTGAAAATAGTTTAATTGATGCGTTCAAAACTAATCTTTGGTTACTTTATTTTAGGTTCAAGTATCTTTATTTTACGTATTGAAATCAACAAACTGCAAGGTGATTTTTGCAGATATAAGAATGCATTTTTGAATTTCTTTTAATTAAAAAGTCCTTTATTTCTTTTTTTTTAGACCTAAAAATCTACAAATTATTTGTATAAATCGTTTTTGCTTGTTTTATTTTTTTATACAATAACTCGAAGTAAGAAATTCAAATTTTCCTTAATAAAATATGACCTGAATCATAAAAACAAGAAATAGATGAGGTTAATTTTGGTCTAAATAATTACTTCATGATGAAAAATTCATTTATT
The DNA here is from genome assembly GCF_937930195.1 of uncultured Empedobacter sp. NCBI lineage: Bacteria > Pseudomonadati > Bacteroidota > Flavobacteriia > Flavobacteriales > Weeksellaceae > Empedobacter > uncultured Empedobacter sp. The sequence goes on along the minus strand of NZ_CALGVK010000147.1, from coordinate 445 downwards.
TTAATAGCAGTTATTTTAGTCATTTTTTGGGCTTTTTTATTTTTAGTATTGCGAATTTCGTATTATGGTGTAGTACATTTTCTATTGTTTATGGCTTTTATTTCATTAGTATTACGTCTCCTTATTGGTAAAAATCAAGGTTAAATTAATTACTTTTACATATCACACTTATTAATGTTTTATTCTTTTCTAATACCTGCAAAATAATGCGGGTATTTTTTTATTATATTGATTTTAAGATTTATAAATGTTTTTAAACGGATATGATTTGAATCATAATATCACAATCTTTATGTGAATAATTTAGCATAGAAAGAAATCTAATTAGTATTTCAATAAAAGTTAAATCCAATTTACTACATGAATAATACTAGTCTATTTATGTAGTAAATTACAAAACTACAATTATGAAAAGGAGTAATTCAAACAATCACAATTCGCACAA
>NZ_CALGVK010000146.1:0-1363 GCF_937930195.1 uncultured Empedobacter sp. | reverse complement strand
CTAACGATTTCAAACGTGTTGCAGAAGAAGTTTCTGGAATTAATTTAAAATGGTACTTCAACTTATTTATCAATACAACACGCAAAATTGATTACGCTGTAGAAGCTGTAAACGGAAATACAATCACAATTGCAAATAAATCAGATTTTGCAATGCCGATAGATTTATTGGTTGAATATACAGATGGTTCGGAAGAATTATTTTACATTCCTTTACGTGAAATGCGTGGAGAAAAACCAGCAGAAAATTTAGTGGAATATCAAGGTGCTAAAAGAACGATTTTAGAAGATTGGTTCTGGACAAAACCAACATATGACGTTAAAGTTTCAAAAGAAGTTAAACAAGTTACCATCGATCCAACAAAACGTTTGGCAGATGTAAATGATAAAAATAACGTATTTACAAAATAATGTTATTAGCAGTAAATATTGGAAATACTAATCTTCGTTTCGCGGTTTTCAAAAGTGAAACGGAGATTATTACATGGACAATCAATTCAAAACCTTATCGTACCGAATACGAATTTTTTGCAAAATTCTCGAACATGTACGAACCTTTCGGAATTGAGAAATATGATATTACAGATATTGTGATTGGTTCGGTTGTGCCACCACTTACAGCAAGTGTTAAGATTGCTTTACAAAAAATTCACAAGTTCAAACCAATGGTTGTGGATCGTAATACGCCATCAGCAATCAAGCATAAGTCAAACCAAATGGGAACAGATTTGTATGCGAATGCAGTGGCAGCACATTATCAAGACTACAAAGGCAAGAAAATCGTGATTGATTTTGGTACAGCGTTAACTTTTTTAGGGATTGACGAATCGGCAAATGTCGGTGGAGTAGTGATTGCTCCTGGAATTATAACTGCCTTAAATTCATTGGTAGGAGAAACGGCTCAATTACCAACAGTAGAACTGAAAGCGCCTAAAACTGTTTTAGGATCTGATACAGAATCTTGCATGCAATCAGGAATGGTTTATGGTTTTTTGAGTATGGTTGAAGGAATGATTGATCGTATCAATGCCGAAGAAGGAGAACAATGTTATGTGATTTCGACAGGAGGAGTTGGTGGCGTTTACAAATCGTTGACAGATAAAATTGATATTGATGATCGTTTACACACAATAAAAGGTCTTAAAATATTATACGAATTGAATAAAGATTCGTTTCAGAAATAAATTTATTTTAGATAAATATGATTAAAAAGCTCGCTAATTGCGAGCTTTTTTCGTTCTATATCAAATCATTTCAAAAAAAATGTTTAATTTTCTGTAACCTTTTTACAAACCTTGAGTCTATTAAGTAAGAAAGCAATTAACACACGTGAAATTATTTGTACTAAATCGAAAAAGTAAAGA
>NZ_CALGVK010000145.1:0-3369 GCF_937930195.1 uncultured Empedobacter sp. | reverse complement strand
CTATAAATCGAAACTTCATCTTCTCCTCCTGAAGAATGTAATTGAGTAGTATAATAAAATTCATCTCCTTGCATATACCCTAATCCATCTGTGTATTTAATAAATAAAAAACAACAGATTAATTGAATCAAATATAAAACTTCAAGATAAGAAAAATGGACTTTCATTATATTTTTTGATTATCTGAATTTTTGTTTAAAAACTTTTTAGCTAACAAATAAAAAAGGTAAAGTGTTAATATTCCTAAAATTAGCATTATTAATAACAAAATATAATTCCCATAAAGAATTGTTGAATCTATTTCTCCCATTTGAATTAAAAAAAAGAATAACAAACTAAACGTCAAATAGAAAAATAATAGTATTATCTTTTTCTTAAGCCAGATACTAATCATAAAAGCTACAAGAGACAACCAACCTAACATAGCTATAACATTATCATCAGATTCTCCTGGATTCATTAAGTACGAAGAAACTTCTATGTAAGTATCATGATTAATTTTCTGAACAAAACCAATCGTGTAGCAATAAAAAATATAACAACAAATTATTTGTAGCAAGTAAAGAATTTCAATAAAAGTAAAATGAATTTTCGACTTCATCACTGATTTCTATATTCATTAATAGCTGCTTTTATTTTTTCACGACGATTAGATGGCGATGGATGCGTACTTTGAAATTCTGGCACTTGGCTTCCTCCTGATGCTTCTTCTAAAATATCCATCACACCAATTAATGCTTCAGGATTATAACCTGCCTGAATCATAAATCGTACACCCAAATCATCTGACTCTAATTCATCATCACGACCATATTTCATATTTACCATATTCGCTACAACTTGTGCATAATAAGCCGAATTTACATCTCCAGCAGCAACTCCAGCCGCGCCTGCAATTCCTTGCGAAAGTTCTTGCTTCGACATTTGTTCTGCACTATGACGTGCAATAACATGACCAACTTCGTGGCCTAAAACACCAGCCAATTGATCTTCGCTTTGCAAACGTGTCAACAACGCTTCGGTAATAAAAATTGGTCCACCAGGCAACGCAAAAGCATTTACCGTTCGATTATCTGCCAAAACATAAAACTGAAAAGGATAATTGGTTTTATGAGCATCACTATTATTGACAACTTTTGCTCCTACTCGTTTTACGATTTCTTGGTATTGTGAATTTTGAGATAATCCACCAAATTCTTGTGCCATTTGCGGAGCCGAATTAATTCCAATTGCAATTTCATCATCCTTAGTCAATGATATATACTGCTTTTCACCAGTTAATTCGTTTATAGAAGAAGAAGAAAAATATTTAATCACAGAGAAAATAACAATTGCAGCTGCAACAATTAATTTTATCGACGTTCCGCCTTTTTGCATAGTAGTATTTGGTTTTATTATTTTTTGTGTCTTTTCTTCAGAATTTCCAAGACATCTTTCAGTTCAAAACCACGGGCATGTAGCGCCATAAGGTAATAAAAGAAAACATCTGCCGATTCTTCTAAAAAGTTTTCATCGTTATCTTGTTCCGAAGCGATCACCATTTCTACAGCTTCTTCACCCATTTTTTTTGCGATTTGCGAATTTCCTTTTTTATGAACACGTTTCATTTTAGATTTTTTCGCATCTTGCAATTTTGCATCTTCCATCATGATTTCCAATTTTTTTAGAAAAGGAAATTTTTTCTCTTTTTTGACTTCAGAAATATTTTCATTAAGTTCCATAAAATCGTCTGTTTGCATAGATTTTTTAAACATAGAATAAAATTAAGCAATTCTATCGAATTAACTGTCTCAATTTTATTGCCAATATTACTAATTTTTAAAAAAAAGAACGTTTTTATTCTTAATTATTTTATAAAAACTATTTTTCTAACTCATTCATTCGATTAATTATTATCATTCTTTTTTGCTTTTATTTTAAGAGAAAAAAATGTATTTTTACGCGAAAATAAACATAGCGCAAACACAATGAACACAAACGATTTTTCCATTAGACATATTGGAAACAATGCACAGCAAGCAGCTGAAATGCTTTCTGTAATTGGGAAAGATTCTATTGATTCTTTAATTGAGGCTACAGTTCCTCAGAATATTCGATTGAAAAATGCTTTGGATTTACCAGAAGCTTTATCAGAATTTGAAGCTATTAATCATTTAGCTGAAATCGCTTCAAAAAATAAAAAAGTAAAAAATTATCTTGGATATGGATATTATGGTACAATTTTACCAGCACCAATTCAACGTAATATATTAGAAAATGCTGGTTGGTACACAGCTTATCCACCATACCAAGCTGAAATTGCGCAAGGACGTTTAGAAGCTTTATTAAACTTTCAAACTGTTATCTCTGACTTAACAGGTTTACCTATTGCAAATGCCTCTTTATTAGACGAAGGAACTGCATGTGGTGAAGCAATGCACATGTTATTTGAATCTCGTTCTCGTGATCAAAAGAAAAACAATGTCAACAAATTTTTTGTAGCAGACAACTTATTCCCTCAATCTGTAGCAGTTTTAGAAACGAAAGCACACGGTTTAGGAATTGAATTAGTTGTTGGAAACTTTGAAACAACTGAATTAACAGAAGAATTCTTCGGAGCGATTGTACAATACATCGGAAAAGGAGGACAAATCAATAATTATAAATCATTTGTAGAAAAAGCAAATGCTGTTAACGTAAAAGTTGCTGTTGCAACAGATTTATTAGCTTTAACATTATTAACACCTCCAGGTGAATGGGGAGCTGAAATTGCAATTGGTACTTCTCAACGTTTTGGTGTTCCAATGGGATACGGAGGACCACACGCAGCTTTCTTATCTTGTACAGAAGAATATAAGCGTGTAATTCCAGGACGTATTATTGGAGTTTCTCAAGATCGTTTAGGAAATTATGCATTGCGTATGGCTTTACAAACGCGTGAACAACATATCAAACGTGAAAAAGCAACTTCTAACATTTGTACTGCACAAGTATTGTTAGCAGTTATGGCTTCTTTCTACGCGGTTTATCACGGTAAAGATGGTTTACAATATATCGCTGATCAAATCCATACTAAAGCAGCTGTTTTACACGGAGGTTTAGAGCATTTAGGATTTAAATTAGTGAATACAAATTTCTTCGATACAATTCAAATTGAGGTTGAAAACTCTGACGAAATTGTGAAGATTTTTGCAGAAGAAGAAATTAATGTAAATGGATTCGAAAACGGAAAAATTTCAATCACAATTGATGAAATGACTTCTGAAGAAGATATTTTTGAAATTTTAAGTGTTTTTGCAACAATTAAAAACACAGAAGACGGTTTCGAATTTGAAGTAGATGATTCTTATTTACCTCAAGATTTAATCAGAACTTCTGATTTCTTAACAC
>NZ_CALGVK010000144.1:0-18076 GCF_937930195.1 uncultured Empedobacter sp. | reverse complement strand
GAAATCCTTTTTTTATATAAAGTGTGTAATATCTTATTTATCGATAGAACCCATCACACGTTGCATGAAAGTATTGGCAGCAGTACGCTCGTCCATTCCTTCTTCTTCCATCATTTGTTTCATTTCCATTGCTCCACAAATGTTAGAAATCATTTCACCGATTACTTCTTGCTCTGGCTCTTTAACCGCTGGAGAATCAGCATAAACTTCTAAAACTTCTAAAGCCGTTTCCATTGCTTCAATCGAAACGTTTTTTGCTAAATTTTTAAATACCGGCAGCTTCATTGATCAATTCTTTTACAGCATCAATTTTAGATGCAGTTACTTGTCCTACATTAACTCCTCCTTTGAAAACAGCGAAAGTTGGTAAATTTGGAACTTCAGCCAATTTTCTTGATTCTACTAATTTCTCAGCATCAACATATAAAAATTCTGCTTGACCTTCGTATTCAGCAGCTAATTTTTTGAATTTTGGTTTTACCAAACGGCAGTTTCCGCACCATCCAGCACCATATTGTACAATTACGATATTGTTATCAGCAACTACTTGTGCTAAGTTATCTTGTTCTAATTCTGCAAACATTTTTTTAATTTTTAAAGTGTTAAAAATTGGATATAAAAAAGGCTGTCTAAGGTATTAACTTAGTGATTTTACATTGAAAATAAATCAGTTAAAAATCTTCTGTCAAAATTTAGACAGCCTCTCCGTGAATTTTGGAATTCTAAGATTCCAAGTTATTTTTTAGTGAGAAGCTAAGTAAGAAGCTACACCATCTTTAGTAGCGTTCATAGCATCTTTTCCTTCTTCCCAGTTAGCTGGACAAACTTCACCGTATTTCTCAACGTGTAAAATTGCGTCTAATAAACGTACATACTCATCGATGTTACGACCTAATGGTAAATCGTTGATTGTTTCGTGACGAACAACTCCATTTTTGTCGATGATGAAAGTACCACGGTAAGCAACTGGAGCTCCTTCAAATTTTAATGAATCGTTTTCTTCGTTGTACACGTACTCACCTGCTAATACACCATAGTCCATAGCAATAGTTTTAGCTAAATCTGCAACGATTGGGTAAGTAACACCTTCGATACCTCCGTTATCTTTAGCAGTGTTTAACCATGCTAAGTGAGTTTCTTCTGAATCACAAGAAGCAGCGATTACAACAGCATCTCTTTTTTCGAATTCAGCTAATTTAGCTTGGAAAGCGTGTAATTCTGTTGGACAAACAAATGTGAAGTCTTTTGGGTAGAAAAATAAAACGATATTTTTCTCTCCGATTGGCATTGAAAAGTTTTCTACGATTTCGTCTCCATCAATTACTGCTGGCGCTGTAAATAAAGGCGCTTTTTTTCCTACTAATGACATAATTTTAGTTTTTATATTTTGTTTAATAATTCTTAATTTGATAAAACTAATTAAAGTTTTTATCTCTTTTACTGATGCAAATTTAGGCCGATAATCTCAATAGTCAATAGATTTTTAATTTCAATTATAGATTAAACTATAAATATTATTTATAACATATAATTAATAAAAATCATTAAATCAAATTCTACTAAACTCCTAATGAAATCAAGCGTTCATCTTATCTTTACGCTAATTTACGGAGATTTTTTACCTTAAAGAATGATATTCCTTATGTTGAAGATTATTTAAAATGATTTAAATTTTATTTCTATATTAGTAGAGCTGAAATGATACAAAAATGCTAAAATATTTATTTATTCTTCTGCCAATAATTGGAGTTTCGCAAGATGCCATTCGTGTAGAATACGAAGTAAAACAAGAATTTATCAATACCTCGAATGATACAAAAGCTCTCTCATCTGATATATTTATTAATTCAAATAATAAAAGATACTTTTATGAATTAATTGTCAATAAATCAGTTTCGAATTATAAACGAATAGATCGTATAGATAATACACAAACAAAAGGTATTTCTATTGGTTTGACAGAAGCAGGATCTAACATTTATAAGAATTTTGACACAGATAATTTGTATGAACAAACTAAAATAAATCCTAAAATACTTGTGAAAGATTCCATCCAAACTTTCCCTTGGATATTGAGTAAAGAAGAGTCTAAAATTTTAGGCTATAACGTAAGAAAAGCAACTTATATAAATCCAACGCAAATAGTAGAAGCGTGGTACGCGCCAGATTTACCTTTTCGCGATGGTCCTTCTCGTTTTAACGGATTATCTGGATTAATATTAAAAATTAAATTTAAAGCAAATTTCCCTTTGGTTGATGCAGATACATATATAACGATTTCAGCAATAGACATAAAACCATATACTGGTAAAATAGAGTTACCTAAAAATACTAAAGTGATGGAAAAAGAAGTTTCTCAGGAAAAAGCCAAAAAACTTTATGAAAAACAGAAAGAATTACGTTCGCAAGGTGTAGAAAAAGATTAAAAGAATGAGGACTTCAATTTAGAAGTCCTTATTTATATTGCATAAAACAAACATCAATTATTTCATCTGCAAAATTACAATTACTTATTTCTATCGGAATAGTATTAATCCCTTCTTGAATTGTATATATAGCCGAATGTTTCGAATAAATTTTTGAAGCATTTTTAAATTTAAATTGAAAAATACCTTTCTCATTCATCATTCCTCTATTGTTGATAGTGACGGTATACTTGCAATTATTCAAGGTTTTGTTCCAATCTGTTACATCAACTGTAAAAGAACAAGAATAATGTTTGCTGTCATCTTCTTGCCATAAACAAGACTGAAAACTTAATAATAAAATGAAAAAACTAAATTTTATATACTTCATTGACATTGATTTGAGTTGTAAATAAGCCGTAATTTACAAAAACGGTATCTTTTTTCAATTTATCTATCGTTCCAACACTCGATGAACCATGAATTTTGACACGATCACCAACTTTCAATGCCTCAATTTTTTTCTTCGTTTCAGCTTTTTCTTTCTGTTCAATGACTTGTTTTTGTTGAGAAATTGTTTCTGAATTTTCTTTTAATTCTCGCTTAACTTCTTTCTCTACAATTTTTTCGATTTTCTTTAACTGTTGAACTTCTTTCGTCTTTTTCGAATTTTCCATTTCAATCAACTTCAAGAAATTGGCAATCATTTGTTTTTTATTCTTCGTTTTTAAGTAAGAATCAGCCATGTCCGAAATACGTTCACCCAATTTCAAACGTTTTTGTTCACGATCATATAATTGTTGGAAATCATATAATTTTTGCTGAATTTTTTCGTTTGTTAGTTCTAATTTTTCGTTATGTTCAATATTCGTTTCGCGTAACTCTTCAACATGATCTTTCGTTTTTTGAATTTCAAATTTTTCTTGTTGAAGTTTTAAAATAGTTTTATCTAAACTTACTTTTTCACTTTCAACTTTTTTCTTCGCACGATTAATCAAACGGTAAGGAATTTTATTTTTCTCTGCTACTTCAAATGTAAACGAACTTCCAGCTTGCCCAATTTCTAAACGATAAAGTGGTTCGAGCGTTTTTTTATCAAACAACATACAAGCATTTATCGCTTCTGGTAAGCTTTCAGCACTCAATTTGATATTGGTGTAATGCGTTGTAAAAACGCCAAAAGAATTTCGTTCATAAAACTCTTCAAAGAATACTTCTGCTAATGCACCACCTAATTCAGGGTCAGAGCCCGTACCAAATTCATCAACCAATAATAATGTTTTGTCATCTGCATTTTTCAAAAAATACGACATTTGTTTTAGACGATAACTGTAGGTTGATAAATGATTTTCAATCGACTGATTATCCCCAATATCGGTAAAAATTTGATCAAAAAATCCAAATTGACTTTCTTCTTTTACAGGAACTAAAACTCCACTTTGAATCATCAATTGCAATAAACCAATTGTTTTTAATGTGATGGATTTTCCCCCTGCATTTGGTCCAGAAATAATAATGATTCGGCAATCTTCGTTTATTTCTAAACTTTGTGGAATTGTTTTTTGTGTTTTTCTTTTATTGTTTAAATACAAAACCGGATGAAACGCATCCACTAATTTAATGATTCTCTTTTCTGAAATTTCGGGTAAAATACCATTGATTAAATACGCATAATTTGCTTTAGCTTGTGTAAAATCAATGTATTCCAAAAACGTTTGATATTCTTCAAGATGAGGTTTGTATTCCGCAATTTGAGCAGTTAAATCCAATAAAATTTGAATAATCAAATGTTTTTCTTCTTCTTTCAATTCTTCCCATTCACGACGAGGATTTAGAACACTTTCTGGCTCAATAAATGTAATTGATCCTGTTTTTGATGTTCCTAAAAATTGACCTTTTACACGTTTTCTTAACGCAGATTTTACAGCTAAAACTCGACGATTTCCAATAACAGATTCGCGAATATCATCCAAATAATCAGAATGATAACTCATCGATTTGTTAAATAATTCGGTAATACGACCATTTAAATGACGAAGTCTATCACGTACAATTTTTAAAGCTGGACTTGCATCATCTTTTATTTCTCCAAATTTATTGAATACTTGATCAATTAATTTTATGATATTTTTTTCGTAGTTAATCGTCGAAGCTTTCTCGAATAAAACAGGTGTGTACTCATGAAAAAGCGTCAAATATTTCAAGATTTCTTTTACTTGAAGTGTATTGGCCTTGATTTTGAAAAATTCTTCGGCTGGCAAATAATAATTTTCGATTTCTAATCGACTCAGATTTTCATCTAAAATATAATATTCTGAAAAGGGAAAACGATTTCCCGTTTCAAATGTTTTCAAATATTCATTTGTCGTCTGAAGGTCCTGCACCAAAATTTGGTGATCTTCATAAGGTTTTAATTGATGAATAAATTCTTCAACCTTTTCTGTATAAGCAAATTCTGCGATTTCTTTTTGTACCGCATTAAATTCTAAATCCTTTAAAGTTTGTTCTGATATTTGCATTGATACAAATTTACGCATAATTTTGTTTCCGTAATAAAAGTGAAAAATGGATGTGAAGATTGATGCGACTTGGAAAGAAGTATTGAAGGATGAATTTGAGAAAGATTATTTTATAAAATTGATTGATTTTGTTAGAGATGAATACCAAACAAAAACAATTTACCCTCCAGCATCCAAAATATTTTCTGCTTTTGATAATACATCATTTGAGAATGTTAAAGTCGTTTTAATTGGGCAAGATCCCTATCATGGGGAAGGACAGGCGAATGGATTGTCTTTTTCTGTTGCAGATGGAATTAAATTACCTCCAAGCTTACGCAATATTTACAAAGAATTAAAGAATGATTTGGAGATTGAAATTTCTACTTCAGGTAATTTAGAACCTTGGGCAAAACAAGGTGTTCTTTTATTGAATGCAACATTAACCGTTGAAGCATCTAATCCTGGATCACATCAAAAGAAAGGTTGGGAAAAGTTTACAGATGCTGTGATACAACAGCTTTCAGATAAAAAAGACAACGTAGTGTTTATATTATGGGGAGCCTATGCACAAAAAAAAGGTGCAAAAATAGATCGTTTTAAACATTTTGTGATCGAATCTGCACATCCGTCTCCATTAGGAGCTTACAGAGGATTTTGGGGAAGTAAACCTTTTTCTAAAACCAATTCATTTTTAGAAGCTAAAAATATTCAGCCAATTGATTGGAAAATAAAATAGCCAATTACATCATCATAATTTTTTTTAGATATGCATTAAACATCTGAGGAGAATTGATATTAATATATGGGATTTTATCTGTTATTTTCTCTTTTAAAGGTTTATAGCTTGTTAAAAAAATAGTGATTGTAGGATATTTTTTTTTGATAGTGATGATATAATCTGTTAGCGTATTTATATTATAATTTTCACTGATGTAAATAACGATATGGGTGATGTTTAGATGTTCCAAACATTCTATAATAGATTTTAAACTTTGATTTTCACCTAAATAAATTCCTTTTTCATTGTTTATTTTTAAAAATAAATAAGAATATAACAGTTCTAAATCATGAAATTCATCTTGTGGTAAAAACAACATCCATTTGCGATTATTCGTTTCTGTTTGATTTATTGATTTAATAAGATAAAAAAGATGTTTTCGAATTAAATTATTTGAAAATGAAATCAATGATTCTTGTATTGAATACTTTGCAAGTATTTCTGACATAAGACTCAAAAAAGGAAATACAATGTCGTTACAACAAATCCCAATGCCTAATTTTTTGAAGCAAATGGTTAAGACTGTATCAAAAAACTTCGCATCATACGAAAAACACGAACAAACCATTAGTTTAATTAATGGACGATAATTTTTATTATTTTGAAGATAAGTTTGTATCTCAAATTCACAAATAACTTGTAATTCGGAAATTGTCTTTAAACTCAATTTCTCAATCGTATTTTTTTTATTTGATTCATTAAGAAAAGAGATCAGCATTAATTTCTTTAAATTTTCGTGATCAAATAAAGTATTTTGATTAATTTTTTCTTCCGTAAAAAGCTTATACTTCTTATTCCATAATGTAATCATTTGTTCATTCAATTCAGAAAATTCAGAAAGGTTTTTCAAAGTATAAGTATTCATATAACTCAGTTTAGTGCTTTTAAAGTTAATGATATATTGCAATAAAATCAAAAGAAAATTTATGAACCTGTCAATGTTATTTGTTTATTTTACTTGATATGATAATTTATAGGTATATTTTTAGTTTAAAAATTATAGTATCTTAGCAAGAGTCATTAAAAATCAAAATCACAAATAAATGTCACAAATTACTCAAGAAGAAAAGAAAGAAAAGTTTGTACATCCTATACAAGAGGCTTATCATCCTAAAAACAAAGTGCGTATTGTAACTGCTGCTGCTTTGTTTGATGGGCACGATGCTGCTATTAATATCATGCGTCGTATTATCCAAGCAACAGGTTGCGAGGTTATACATTTAGGTCACGATAAATCTGTTGAAGATGTTGTAAATACAGCCATTCAAGAAGATGCAAATGCAATTGCTATGACATCATATCAGGGTGGTCATAACGAATATTTTAAGTATATGTACGATTTGCTTCAAGAAAGAGGAGCAGGTCATATCCGCATCGTTGGTGGTGGAGGTGGAGTTATCTTACCTTCAGAAATCAAGGAATTGATGGATTACGGAATTACACGTATCTATTCTCCAGATGATGGGCGCGAATTAGGTTTGCAAGGAATGATTAACGATATGGTTGAGAAATCTGATTTTCCTACAGCTGCTTTAGAGTTACCAAACGGAAAAGATGTATATCAATCGTTACAAGATAAAGACATCACAACGATTGCTCGTTTAATTTCGTTAGCAGAAAATCGCGAAGAGGACTTTTTAAAAGCCTTTGACTATGATAAAGTAGCAGATAAATCGGCACCAGTTTTAGGAATTACTGGAACAGGTGGAGCAGGGAAATCTTCTATGGTTGATGAATTAGTGCGTCGTTTTTTAATTGATTTTCCAGAGAAATCAATTGCGTTGGTTTCAGTTGATCCTTCAAAAAAGAAGACAGGTGGAGCGTTGTTAGGCGATCGTATTCGTATGAATTCAATTAACAACCCTCGTGTGTACATGCGTTCGTTAGCAACTCGTCAATCAAACTTAGCTTTGTCTAAATATGTAGAGGAAGCGATTCAGGTTTTGAAAGCGGCGCAATATGATTTGATTATTTTAGAAACTTCAGGAATTGGACAATCGGACACCGAAATTTTAGATCATTCGGATGCATCATTGTACATCATGACACCAGAATTTGGTGCTGCAACGCAGTTAGAAAAAATCGACATGCTAGATTTTGCTGACATTGTTGCGATCAATAAATTTGATAAACGTGGTGCTTTAGATGCGTTACGCGATGTGAAAAAACAATACCAACGCAATCATAATCTGTGGGATGTAAATCCTGATGAAATGCCAGTTTTTGGAACAATAGCCTCTCAATTTAACGATCCAGGAACGAATCAATTATACAAGTCTATTATTGATAAAGTGGTTGAAAAAACGGGAGCTGATTTGAAATCTACTTTTGAAATTACAAAGGAGATGTCAGAGAAAATCTTTGTGATTCCGCCTGCTCGTACTCGTTATTTATCTGAAATTGCTGAAAATAATAGAGGTTACGATGCAAAAGTAGTTTCTCAAAAAGAAGTTGCACAGAAGTTGTACGGTTTTTTCAAAACAATCGAAACGCTTTCTGGTAAAATGCCTACTGTCACTCCGCATGGAGTCGAAGTTACTGGGACAGACAACGCTGATTTAGTAAAAGTTCTTTTAGCAGAATTTGATAAATATAAAATGAACTTAGATCCTTTCAACTGGGAAGTTATTACAACTTGGGATGAAAAGGTAAATAAATATAAAAATCCGGTTTATACGTTTAAAGTTCGCGATAAAGAGATTAAAATTCAGACACATTCTGAGTCGTTATCGCACTTACAAATCCCTAAAATTGCGTTGCCAAAGTACGAAGCTTGGGGCGATATTTTACGTTGGGTTTTACAAGAAAACGTACCAGGAGAGTTTCCATTTACATCAGGATTGTATCCGTTTAAACGTGAAGGTGAAGATCCAACGCGTATGTTTGCTGGAGAAGGTGGACCAGAGCGTACTAATAGACGTTTTCATTATGTGTCGAAAGGAATGCCAGCGAAGCGTTTATCAACAGCTTTTGACTCGGTGACTTTATACGGAAACGATCCAGGGCATCGTCCTGATATTTACGGTAAGATTGGTAATGCAGGTGTTTCGATTTGTTGTTTAGATGATGCAAAAAAATTGTATTCTGGTTTCGATTTATCACATGCTATGACATCGGTTTCGATGACCATTAACGGTCCTGCACCTATGTTGTTAGGGTTCTTTATGAATGCGGCTATCGATCAAAACTGTGAAAAATACATCAAGGAAAATGGTTTAGAAGCAGAAACGGAAGCGAAAATTAAAGCTATTTACGAAGACAAAGGTTTAGAAAGACCACGTTACAATGGCGATTTACCAGAAGGGAACGATGGATTAGGATTGATGTTATTAGGTGTAACTGGAGATCAGGTTTTACCTGCAGAGGTGTATGCTGAAATTAAGAAAAATACGTTGGCGCAAGTTCGTGGAACGGTTCAGGCAGATATTTTAAAAGAAGATCAAGCACAAAATACATGTATCTTCAGTACTGAGTTTGCGTTGCGTTTGATGGGAGATGTTCAAGAGTATTTCATCAATCAAAATGTACGTAACTTCTATTCGGTTTCTATTTCGGGTTACCATATTGCAGAGGCAGGAGCGAATCCAATTACACAATTGGCGTTTACGTTGGCAAACGGTTTCACTTATGTGGAATATTATTTATCTCGCGGAATGGATATCAATGCGTTTGGACCAAACTTATCGTTTTTCTTCTCAAATGGTATCGATCCAGAATATTCAGTAATTGGTCGTGTGGCGCGTAAAATTTGGGCAAAAGCCTTGAAGAATAAATACGGAGCGAACGAAAGAGCGCAAATGTTGAAGTATCATATTCAAACATCTGGTCGTTCGTTACACGCACAAGAAATTGATTTCAACGATATTCGTACAACGTTGCAAGCATTATATGCGATTTACGACAACTGTAACTCGTTGCATACCAATGCGTACGATGAGGCGATTACAACGCCAACAGAAGAATCGGTACGTAGAGCAATGGCTATTCAGTTGATTATCAACAAAGAATTAGGTTTAGCGAAAAACGAAAATCCAATTCAAGGTTCGTTCATTATCGAAGAGTTAACCGACTTAGTGGAAGAAGCGGTTTTACAAGAGTTTGATCGTATTACAGAGCGTGGAGGTGTTTTAGGCGCGATGGAAACGATGTATCAACGTTCTAAAATACAAGAAGAATCGTTGTATTACGAAACGTTGAAACACAACGGAACGTTCCCAATTATTGGTGTAAACACGTTCTTAAGTTCTAAAGGTTCGCCAACAGTGGTTCCGGCAGAGGTTATTCGTGCAACAGAAGAGGAAAAACAATTCCAAATTAAAACGAAAGAACGCTTGCATCAATCGAAAGAAGAACAAGCAAAAGTATGGTTAGAGAAAGTACAACAAATCGCTATTCAGAACGGTAATATATTTGAAGCGTTGATGGATGTGACCAAAGTTTGTTCTCTTGGGCAGATTACAGATGCTTTATTCAAAGTAGGTGGTCAGTACAGAAGAAACATGTAGTTTTTAGTTAAATATCATAAATTTTATAGAATCAAAAGCCCTGTATTTACAGGGCTTTTGATGTTCATGTAAAAACCTGCGCAGGTTTTGGTAAACTTCTGCGCAGGTTTTGATAAACTCGTGCGCAGGTTTTGGTAAACTTCTTCGCAGGTTTTGGTAAACTTCTTCGCAGGTTTTTGGTAAAAGTAGCGCAGGTTTCAAATCACTATCAGTTTATTCTCCTAAAAGAACCCCCGAAACATTCCAATAACTAAACGCGTTTCCTTCTGGTTTTCCTTGAGGAATCTTAACCTGCAAGCTGTGTTTTCCCGCTTTTAAGTTCCCTAAATCTATAAAAAATGGGTTTGTAACTGTGCCTGGACACCAATTAGAACGGCTGTAATCAGAGGAAGATAACCCATTGTCAAAGTTTCCCGAAGCAGGATTGTAAGCACGATACGACCCACAATCTTGTCGCCAAGGAATGATATTGAACACATTTTGTCCATCAAGAAAAACACTATTTTCCTTTGGTACAAATTCGTCTCCGTTTTCCCAGCCACCATGTCCAGTCGTTGTAAAGCGTAATTTCGCATTGTTATAATCTTCTTTCAGCGTAAATTCAACTGTAAAACCATTCGGATTATCAAACAAAGAAGGGTATTCTTGACCTGCCATTTCCATGATGTTTGTTGTGTTGAAAATAGGTTGCACTTTTTTGTTTGGAAGAGTTGAAGAATTGGAAGGATGAACTGTGATATTGGCTGAAATTGTATGCCCACCTTGATCATAATTTCCGATAAAAAATCCAACTAAAACCTCTTGATTAGACAATAATCGTTGCAATTCTGTGATCTCTTGACGGTACTTTGCTTCTGTTTCCCATGATTGACCTTTCAGTTGTATGTGATTAAATTTATTAATGCCAAAAGGTGTAAAGAATCGCATCAATTCAATAGTTGGTGTATAATTTTCTGTCAAAAAATAACCTTGATACTTCTTGTTGTTTGGCGCAGTGTATACAGGCAATTGATTGATTCCTTTTTGCAAAGCATCCATAAACGTGATTTTAGAATCGCGCGGGATCAAAAAAACCGAACCTGTACGGTCATAAGCATCTCCATTTGATTGTTGTGTAACATTTAAGAAAATTTGACTTCCTTCTTTAATCAACGGAAGTTTTATTTTTCTGACCACAACAGTTCCATTGGCAAAGCGATAAATCGAATCGTTTGATAGGAAGTTATTGCTGAAATTTATCTGTTGATTGGTTAAAAGTGGAATGTCTACAAACTTACTTTTCCAGATAATATCTTTATAAGTTAAGATATCGACAGGT
This sequence comes from uncultured Empedobacter sp., assembly GCF_937930195.1. Lineage (NCBI taxonomy): Bacteria > Pseudomonadati > Bacteroidota > Flavobacteriia > Flavobacteriales > Weeksellaceae > Empedobacter > uncultured Empedobacter sp. The sequence continues at coordinate 6,569 of NZ_CALGVK010000144.1, read as the reverse complement.
TCTTGTAGTAATTCTTTTGCAATATATTGGCTTGGAATAGGTTCTTTTTGACGTTCTATTTTCGATGCTCGAATGGTCATATTATTATTACGTGTAAACTCTAACACAAATCCCAAACTCATTCCCACTATTGTTGGCGCAGCATTGATGTCCATATTATCGACAAACCAAACATCGATAGTGTTTGAGTTGATAGAGGTTGTTGCTTTCTTACAACGCAAACCTAAAATACGTTTGGTTTCTTTTGTAATTGTAAAAACCGATTTATTTAGAGCAATTGAATCATTAGAGATAATGGAATGAACCGAATCAAATTGTGTCACCAATGAAATAACAGAAGGATTTGTTTTGGTGTAATAAACCATTTCATCAGGATAGTTTGTCGTGTGATGAAAGCTTTCTTGCTTACCAATAATGGTTTCTTTCGTATTAGCTAATACTTGTATTGGATTGCTTTCGATTACTTTTTTACCATTCGAAAATCGTTCATAGGTAATTTTGTAGGTTTCTTGTGCATTCAAAGCAATCGCTTGAATACAAAACATAATAAATAAAATTGATTTCGATTTCATGTGTGATAATTAAAAAAGGTTTACAAACGAATTGTAAACCTATAAAATTATCTATTAGTATGAAAAATATTCTTACACAAATGCATTAATTCCTGTGATATCTGCACCTGTAATCAATAAGTGAACATCGTGCGTTCCTTCGTACGTAATAACAGATTCTAAGTTTGCAGCATGTCGCATCATAGGGAAATCACCAACAATTCCCATTGCACCAATGATTTGACGAGACTCTCTTGCAATGTCCAAAGCCATTTTTACATTGTTACGCTTTGCCATAGAAATTTGTTCTGGCGTTGCTTTGTTTTCATTTTTCAATGTACCTAATCGCCAACATAACAACTGAGCTTTTGTAATTTCTGTAATAAATTCGGCTAATTTTTTTTGCTGTAATTGATAAGAAGCAATCGGTTTTCCAAATTGAGTTCTTTGTAATGAATAGTTTAAAGCAGATTCGTAACAATCAATTGCAGCGCCAATTACACCCCAAGATATTCCGTATCGAGCCGAGTTTAAACATGATAAAGGGCCACGTAAACTATTCACTTCTGGTAAAATATGACTTTCTTCGATTTTTACATTCTCAAAAACTAATTCACCTGTTTTAGAAGCTCTTAATGACCATTTGTTTAATGTTTCTGGTGTTGTAAAACCTGGCATTCCGCGTTCTACAATTACACCTCTTATTTTTCCTTCTTCATCTCTTGCCCAAACAACAGCAATATCACAAATTGGCGAATTTGTAATCCACATTTTTGCTCCATTTAACACATAATGATCTCCATTTTTTGTTAGACGAGTTTCCATTCCACCTGGATTAGAGCCGTGATTAGGTTCTGTTAATCCAAAACTTCCGATGAATTCTCCAGAAGCTAATTTTGGTAAATACTTGCGTTTTTGTTCTTCAGAACCAAATGCATAAATAGGATACATGACCAAAGAAGATTGCACAGATGCAGCAGATCGTACAGCGGAATCGCCACGTTCTAATTCTTGCATGATTAATCCATAGGACATTTGATCTAAACCAGCGCCTCCATATTCTTCTGGTATGTATGGACCTAATGCACCAATTGCACCTAATTTTTTCATTAAATCAGGGATATCTTTATGATGTTGTGCAGCATCATCTATAACAGGTTTTATTTCGTTGTCCACAAAATCTCGAACAGATTGACGAATTAATTTATGTTCTTCAGTTAACAAATCATCAATCTTAAAATAATCTGTAGTTAAATTCATTTTATGCGGTTTTATTTTATTAAATCTAAAGATTATTCAGTAAATTAAAAATTATTCTGAATAATATTTATTAAAAATTTTAGATTATGAAACTTTTGACTAATTTAGGTAAAAGTTAAAACCACAAAATAACACAAAAAAATGATAGAAAACGAATTAAAAGAATTGGGTATTTCTTCCGAAAATCTCGGAACATCGACAGGAAGTACTTGGTTTGGAAAAGGTGAAGAGCTTTCTTCTTACTCGCCAGTAGACGGAAAATTAATAGGAAAAGTAGCATCATCTACAAAAGATGATTACGAAGAAGTTATCACGAAAGCTCAAGCTGCTTTTAAAGAATGGCGAATGATTCCTGCTCCAAAAAGAGGGGAGATAGTTCGTCAGTTTGGGGATAAACTTCGTGAGAAAAAGGCTTCTTTGGGAAAATTGGTTTCGTATGAAATGGGGAAATCATATCAAGAAGGTTTAGGAGAAGTGCAGGAAATGATTGATATCTGTGATTTTGCTGTTGGGTTATCACGTCAATTGTATGGTTCGACTATTCATTCAGAACGACCATTGCATCGTATGTACGATCAATATCATCCACTTGGAATTGTTGGTGTGATTTCAGCTTTTAATTTCCCAGTAGCTGTTTGGGCTTGGAATACATGTTTGGCATTGGTTTGTGGAGACGTTGTCGTTTGGAAACCGAGCGAGAAAACACCTTTGTGTGCAGTTGCATGTCAACACATTTTAGCAGAAGTTTTAAAAAGTAATGATATTTCAGAAGGCGTTTCTTCTTTGGTGATGGGTGATAAAGCAATCGGTGAATTGATTGCAGCAGATCGTCGTGTAGCATTGGTTTCTGCAACAGGTTCTACGCGAATGGGAATTGAAGTGAACAAAGTGGTTGCTGCTCGTTTAGGTAAAACAATTTTAGAATTAGGTGGAAACAATGCGATTATTGTTACACCAGATGCTGACCTTAAGATTATGCTGACTTCGGCTGTATTTGGAGCTGTTGGTACGGCAGGACAACGTTGTACAACGACAAGGCGTCTAATTGTTCATGAGTCGATTTATGATAAAGTAAAAGAATCATTAGTAAATGCTTACAAACAAATTAAAATTGGAAATCCTTTGGATACATCGAATCATGTTGGACCATTAATTGATCAACAAGCTGTAGAGATGTATTCGAAAGCAATAGAAAAAATCAACCAAGAAGGTGGGAAAATCATCGTTGAAGGAGGAGTTTTAGAAGGAAATGGTTTTGAGAGCGGTTGTTATGTGAAACCCGTTATTGCTGAGGTAGAAAATCATTTTGAAATTGTTCAACATGAAACTTTTGCACCGATTTTATACTTAATCAAATATTCGGGAGATGTGTTAAATGCAATCGAAATTCAGAATAATGTGGCACAAGGTTTATCATCTTCGATTATGACAAATAATCTTCGTGAAGCTGAATTGTTTTTAAGTCAAAAAGGTTCTGATTGTGGAATTGCAAATGTTAATATCGGTACGTCTGGTGCCGAAATTGGAGGTGCTTTCGGTGGTGAGAAGGAAACAGGCGGTGGCCGCGAGTCTGGATCAGATGCATGGAAAGCGTATATGCGACGACAAACGAATACCATTAATTATTCGACAGAAGTGCCGTTAGCGCAAGGAATTAAGTTTGACTTTTAAATTAAAAAAAAATGAGTACAGTACACGAAAGATTAGCAAAACATATATTAGCAGACGGATATCCAATTGTAATGGACATGGACAAATCGCATGGTTCTTATGTGGTGGATGAAAATGGAGTAGAATATTTGGATTTATTTTCGATGTTTGCTTCGACTGCAATTGGATATAATCACCCGCATTTAATGGCTAAAATTGATTTTTTAGGACGAAATGCAGTCAACAAACCTGCAATGTCAGATATTTATACAAAAGATTATGCCGATTTAATTGATACGTTTGAGCGTGTTGCAATGCCGAAAGAATTACAGTATCTATTCTTTATTTCGGGAGGAACTTTGGCAGTTGAAAATGCATTAAAAACTGCTTTTGATTGGAAAACAAGACTTAACTTTTCGAAAGGAATAGAGAAGGAGGCAGGTGAAGTAATTCATTTCAAGCAAGCTTTTCATGGGCGTTCAGGTTATACTTTATCCTTAACAAATACCAAAGATCCTCGTAAATATGAGTACTTTCCGAAGTTTGATTGGCCAAGAATTGAGAATCCAAAACGTATTTACCCAGTTACAGAAGATAATCTTGGTAAAGTTGTTGAGTCAGAAAATAGAGCGATAGCGCAGATAGAAACAGCTTTGGAACAACGCAAAAATAAAATTGCGTGTATTATCATAGAACCTATTCAAGGTGAAGGAGGAGATAATTATTTCAGAAAAGAATTCTTTCAAAAATTAAGAGCAATCTGTGATAGAGAAGAGATTTTATTGATTTTTGACGAAGTCCAAACAGGGATGGGAATGACAGGTAAAATGTGGGCTTTTCAGCATTATGATGTAGTTCCAGATGTTATCTCGTTTGGTAAGAAAACACAAGTTTGTGGAATATTAGCCAACAAAGAAAAGTTGGATCAAATTCCAAATAATGTTTTTAAAGAATCAAGTCGTATCAATTCAACTTTTGGAGGGAATTACATTGATATGTTGCGTTTTAAGTTAATTTTAGAAGTGATAGAACAAGAAAAATTAGTAGAAAATGCAGCAGAAAAAGGAAAATATATTTTATCGAAGTTGAATGAGATTGCAAAAGAAACGAAGAAAATCCATTCGGTTCGAGGATTAGGATTATTTATCGCATTTGATTTTAATTCGGACTTAGATCGTTCAGCGTTTATTAAAACATGTTTCGAAAATCATCTGATTATTCTCCCTTGTGGAGAAAACTCGGTGCGAATGCGTCCACATCTCAATATTTCTGAAGAAGACACCAATAAAGCAATAGAAATTATTAAATTAGCATTAAAATAAACTACAAAAGCAACCAATTAAAGGTTGCTTTTTTAAATTTGTATGAGATAAAACTAAATTATGATAGACTCTTTTTTCTTCGATTTTGATGGGACTTTGCAAGGTTTTGAAAACCATGAAATAAGTGATTCTACAATCGAAGCCTTAAAATTATTGAAACAGAAAAACAAAAAAATATACATTGCTACAGGACGAAATATGGCAGATATGCCGGATCATATTTTCACCTATGGTTTTGACGGTTATATCAATAACAATGGTGGAATGTGTTCGAATGAAAAACGTGAAACTTTTTTTGTAGATTATATCAATCCCAATGATATAGAGGCTTTGTTGAAATATGACGAAGAAAATCCTTTTTCCTTTTCATACATGACCAAAGATGCGTTCAGTATCAATCGTGTGAATGAAAATGTAGAAAAATCGTTTGCTTATTTTGGAATGGAAGTTCCTGAAGTTGTTGATCCGCGAACTTTACCAAAAGATAATATCATGCAAATGAACTTTTTTGTCGATGAAGAACAAGAAGCCTATTTGATGAATAATATTATGAAAAATAGTCTTAGTACACGTTGGATCGAATATTTTGCTGATATAAACCCGAAAGATATTAGTAAAATGCGTGGAATAGAGCGAATGGCTGAACGCGATAATTTAGATTTAACTAAAACAATGGCTTTTGGTGATGGTGGTAACGATATTAGTATGTTGAAAGGTTGTAAAATAGGCGTAGCAATGGGCGATGCGAAAGAGAATGTTCGTGAAGCGGCTGATTATTATACAACTTCTGCAGATAATCACGGAATATGGAATGCACTGAAACACTTTGAGATAATTTAAAACATATTTTAATTTATATAGAAAAAATCCAACTTCGGTTGGATTTTTTTCTTTTCACAATATTGTGTTAATTATATGTTCTATTATTGTAGAATTAAAAAATAAAAATTATTTTAGAGTATTAATTAAAAACTACAATATAATGAAACAATTATTACTAGCTGGATTTTTACTTTTTTCGAATTTTGGTTTTGGGCAAGAAAAGCTTATTGTCGATTATAAATATGATATAAAGCATGATGAAGAAAAAATAAAGGAGTTTGAAAGAGAGCAAGCACAAAAAGGAGGAGGTACAATAAAAATTGGAGGGTCTCCAAATATTTATTATCAATTAGAATATAGTGATCATCAGTCCGTTTACAAAAAAATAGAAACCATTAATAATGATCAAAATGGTAGCTCTATGGGGGCTTTTTCAATTAATATTGGAGGAGAATATAAAGCTTTGATTAATGAAACAAGTAAGAAAGAGTTTCGTCAAGAAGTCGTTTTAGATAAACAGAATTTTATTGTGGTTACGCCATATAAAGACTATGAATGGAAAATTACAGATATTGAAGATACGATTTTGGGTCACAAAGTAAAAAAAGCTATTGGTAATGATAAAGGCAAGCAAATAGCAGCTTGGTTTGCACCAGATATTAAGGTTGATGCAGGACCAAATCAAGTGAATGGATTGCCAGGTTTGATTCTAAAAACGGTAAGCGAAATGGGAAATAAATTTAGCTCAATTATGACCTATGAAGCTGATAAAATTAATTTGAAACCAAAGAAACTTTCAAAAGTAAAGCCTATAAATGGGAAAGAAATAAGTCAAGAAGAATTCAAAAAATTGCAAGATGAATCTCGTCAAAAAATGAGAGAATCTTTTTCGATCGGAGTAGATAAAAAATAATTTTACACACGAATAATTCTCCTGATATAATCAAAAGTATTTTTCTAATCT
>NZ_CALGVK010000143.1:0-4062 GCF_937930195.1 uncultured Empedobacter sp. | reverse complement strand
TATTAATCAATCACCCTTTAGATTGTCCAGTGTGTGATCAGGCAGGAGAATGTAAATTACAAGATTTAAGTTACGAACACGGAGCAGAAGCTACGCGTTACGAATTTGAACGTCGTACATTCCCAAAAGAAGATTTAGGTCCAAACATTCAGTTGAACATGAACCGATGCATTTTATGTTATCGTTGTGTAAAAACGGCGGATCAAATCACAGGTTGTCGTGAGCATGGCGTAATGAATCGTGGAGATCACGCTGAAATTTCGACACATATCAACAAAAGTTTAGATAACGAATTTATTGGAAATATCATTGATGTTTGTCCAGTTGGCGCATTAACAGATAAAACGTTCCGTTTCAAAAACCGTGTGTGGTTCCTGAATCCAGTTGATGCACATCGCGATTGTCCTACTTGTTCTGGTAAAGCGCAAGTGTGGTTCCGTGGAAATGAAGTTTTCCGTGTAACAGCTCGTAAAGATGAATTTAACGAAGTAAAAGATTGGATTTGTAATACGTGTCGTTTTGATAAAAAAGATATCAACGATTGGACGTTAGAAAAACCATCAGAAGTTGCAAAAGATTCTGTTATTCGTCAAGGTCATTACTTTGAGAATAAAGTGGAACCAAAAGAAACACTTCCAGAAGTAATTAAACGCGATCCAAAGATTTTATTAGATATTCATACGGTTTCTGAAGTAAATGAACCAAATCGTGATTTATCTAAAATTGATGGACCAGCAACAAGTAAAGATTTTAAAGATTAATCATTCGTAAATAAAATTAACAAAATGACAGAAGAATTTATTGCTGATGCATTAGAAAAGTTAGCTTTAGTAGGCGTAATGATTGGTTTTGCATTAGTTGTTGCCATGTATTCTACTTGGGCTGAACGTAAAGTTGCAGCATTTTTACAAGATCGTATTGGACCAAACCGCGCAGGTATTTTTGGTTTATTACAACCACTTGCCGATGGGTTAAAATTATTCTCGAAAGAGGAAATCACACCAAAAGATTCGAATAAATTTTTATTCATCTTAGGTCCGTCTTTGGCAATGATTGTCGCTTGTATGACAGGTGCGGTAATTCCATGGTCGACACCTTTCGAAATCGGAGACCGTGTGGTTGTTCCGCAAATTGCGGATGTTAACATTGGGTTTTTATACATCTTAGGTGTATTGAGTTTAGGTGTATACGGTATTATGATTGGTGCTTGGGCATCGAATAACAAATACTCTTTGATGGGAGGTTTGCGTGCAGCTTCGCAGATTATTTCGTACGAATTACCAATGGGAATCGTGTTGATCACAATTTTGATGATGACAGGTTCGTTAAAACTAAGTGATATTGTACTTTATCAACAAGAACATGCGTGGTTTATACTATTGCAACCATTAGGATTTATCATTTTCTTGGTGTGTTCGTTCGCAGAAACAAATCGTACACCTTTCGATTTACCTGAAGCAGAAAATGAATTAATTGGAGGTTATCACTCAGAGTATTCGTCGATGAAGATGGGATTCTTCTTATTCGCAGAATATATCAACATGTTTATTAGTGCGGTGGTTATTTCTACCATCTATTTTGGTGGATACGATATCCCATTTGTAGACGATGCAACGTTAACAAATGCAATTGGAATGAATGGAACGGCAATTCTTAATTTCCTTTCATTATTCGCAAAATCTTGTTTCTTCATCTTCTTCTATATGTGGGTGCGTTGGACGATTCCTCGTTTCAGATATGACCAATTAATGGATTTAGGTTGGAAAAAATTATTGCCTTTAGCATTAATCAATATGTTAATTACAGGCTTAGTGATTTTATTATTAAACAAGTAGAATCATCAAAATCATTAAAAGTATGAAACCAATTACAAATAGAGTAAAACAAGTAGAACGTAAACCCCTTACTTTTTGGGAAAGTATCTATTTGATTGCTATCGCAAAAGGGTTGATGATTACATTGAAGCATTTCTTCTCGAAGAAAGCAACAATCAGTTATCCAGAAAAAACAAGACCGTTTAGTCCTGTATTTAGAGGATTACACGTTTTGAATAGAGACGAAGAAGATCGTGAAAATTGTACGGCTTGTGGGCTTTGTGCCTTAGCTTGTCCAGCAGAAGCGATTACAATGGAAGCAGCAGAAAGACTTCCTGGGGAAGAGCATCTTTACCGCGAAGAAAAATACGCAGCGAAATATGAAATCAACATGTTACGTTGTATTTTCTGTGGATTTTGTGAAGAAGCTTGTCCAAAAGATGCCGTTTATTTATCGCAAACTGTCCCACCAGCAAGTTTCAAACGTCAAAACTTCATCTATTCTAAAGAAGATTTATTAATCCCGAAAAAAGCTACAAACTAATGGAATTACCTATTATTTTATTCTACGTATTGTCAAGCTTAACGGTGTTAAGTGCGCTACTAATGGTGTTCAGTAAAAATCCTGTTCATTCCATTTTATATCTAATCGTAACATTCTTCTGCATCAGTGGACATTATGTATTGTTAAACGCTCAGTTTTTAGCAGTTGTAAATGTAATTGTCTATGCCGGAGCAATTATGGTATTGTTCTTATTCGTGGTCATGTTAATGAACTTGAATAGTGAGAAAAAATCTTTTGGTCGACCAGCAAAAATAGTAGCTGCGAGTTTAATCTCCTTGTTATTTGTTGCTTTGACAATTGGAATTTTTGCTCAAAATCAAGAAGCAGGAAAAACAGCTGTCGAATTAGGAACAGGAGATTTAGGATTGATTCACAACTTAGGTTCATTGTTGTATTCAGAATATGTTTTACCGTTTGAGTTGAGCAGTATTTTGTTTATTTCAGCAATGATTGGAGCAGTGATGTTATCAAAGAAAGACGAAGAATTATTGGATTAAATATAAAAAGTAAAAGATGTTACCAATCAGTTATTATATTACTTTATCATTAATCCTATTTGGAATAGGAATGACAGGTGTAATGCTACGTCGCAACGCGATTGTCATTTTTATGTGTATAGAATTGATGTTAAATTCTGTGAATTTGTTGTTAGTCGCGTTCTCAAAAATGCACTATCACGCAAATCCAGCATTAGAAAAAGGAACAGATGCACAACTTTTAGTATTCTTTATTATGGTTGTAGCTGCAGCTGAGGTTGCTGTAGGATTATCGGTGATGATCTTATTGTTCCGCAAAGTATACTCGGTAGATATTAATGTGTTAAATCGTTTAAAAGGTTAAGAATGGAGCAGTATATATGGTTAATTCCTTTGATTCCATTCATCGGATTTTTGATTAACGGTTTAGGACGAAATGTACTTTCTAACAGCTTAGTGACTTTCATTGGAAGTGGCGCAGTTTTGGCAAGTTTCATTTTATCAATCATGGTGTTCATCGCCGTTCCTTCAGGAACAGATGCGCAACCATTAATTTTTAAGGCATTTGATATTATCAATATTCCAACTTTACAAGTTCCGTTTGCATTTCAAATAGATGCATTAACGAGTTTGTTTTTGTTAATTATTACAGGAGTTGGATTTTTAATTCATGTGTATAGTTCAGCTTATATGAGCGAAGACAAAGGATTTGCAAAATTCTTTTCTTACCTAAATTTATTCATCTTCTTCATGTTGATTCTTGTAATGGGAAACAACTTTGTAATGATGTTTATTGGTTGGGAAGGAGTAGGATTATGTTCATTCTTATTAATTGGTTTTTGGTTTACAAATCCAGAATACATCAAAGCAGCGAAGAAAGCTTTCATCATGAACCGTATCGGAGATGTTGGATTCTTATTGGCAATGTTTTGGATTTTCAAAGAATTTGGAACGTTAGAATATGTAAAAGTATTTAGCCAATTAACAATTCAGCCAGGAGCATTTACAGGTTTTGTATTGACAGGAATTACGTTATTGTTATTCTTAGCAGCAACAGGAAAATCGGCTCAATTACCACTGTTTACTTGGTTACCAGACGCAATGGCAGGACCAACGCCAGTTTCAGCACTTATTCACGCTGCAACAATGGTTACGGCTGGTATTTTTATGATCACACGTTGTAATGAATTGTTTACTGCAGCGCCAT
>NZ_CALGVK010000142.1:0-10324 GCF_937930195.1 uncultured Empedobacter sp. | reverse complement strand
AAAAAATATTTTCGCGATAAAATGGATAAAGTCAAAGTCTTGATTATTGATGAAATCTCGATGTTGCACCGAAACCAATTAGATGCTGTAGATTATGTGTTGAAGTTTTTTAAACAAAATGATGAACCTTTTGGAGGTGTTCAAGTCATATTTTCGGGAGATTTTTTCCAGTTACCACCAATTGGTGAAGAATGGGAGGAATCGAAAGATAAATTCTGTTTTATGTCCGATGCTTGGGTACAATCTAAAGTGCATATTTGTTATTTAACAGAGCAATATCGTCAAACGAATAATGCATTGAATGATATTTTGAATGAAATTCGTTCAGGGAATATCACCCAAAAAACAGTTGATTTATTAGAATCTCGAATCGAATATTTTCCAGATGAAATCGATTCTCAAACGCGTTTATATACGCATAATATGGATGTTGATCGAATTAATAAAGGTCAATTGATTAGTATCGATTCTTCTTCAAAAGTATTTGAAGCTAAAGTGGCAGGAAATCCTGCTTTAGTCGAGGTGTTGAAAAAATCAGTTTTAGCAGACGAAGTTTTAGAGCTTAAAATTGGTGCAAAAGTAATGTTTGTTCGTAATAATTTTGAAGTTGGTTTTGTAAACGGAACACTTGGAAATGTATCCGGATATACAGAAAAAGATGAACCAATCATCAAAACATTGGATGGAGAATTTTATATAGCAAAGCCTGAAACATGGGCCATTGAAGACGAAAGTGGAAAAGCATTGGCTTCATTTACTCAGGTTCCGTTAAGATTAGCTTGGGCAATTACCATTCACAAATCGCAAGGAATGACATTAGATTCGGCTTTTATTGATTTATCAAAAGCTTTTGAGAAAGGTCAAGGATATGTGGCATTATCTCGTTTACGCGATCTAAATTCGTTGATGTTGCACGGACTTAATCAAACAGCATTAGAAATTGACTCGTTGGCCATGAAGGCTGACAGACGTTTTCAGGTTTTATCGAATGAAATTGATTCGTTTTTAGATGAAAAAGAATTGCAAAATTCTTGGGCAGCTTTTATTCGATATTCAGGCGGAACATTAGATAAAAAGCAAATTGCAAAAAATATCGAAAAAAATAAGACCAAAGAAAAAGGTCAAAAGAAATCAACATACGAAATCACGTTAGAATATGTAAAAGAAGGTTTATCGTTAGATCAAATTGCTGAAAAAAGAGGTTTAACGTCATCCGCAATTGTTGATCATATTGGTAAAATAAAAGAAATCGAACCAGATTTGGATTACTCAAAATTCAAACCTTCTGACAAAATTTTAGATAAAGTTAGAATGGCGTACAGTGAAATCGAATTTGAAGAAAATAAAATTTTAAAACCTATTTATGACTATTACAATGGCGAAATAGGGTACGAAGATATCAAGAAAGCATTACTTTTTATTGATTAAATATGATGATGTCAGTTTAAAAAGGATAAATAACTGACAGAATTGGTCATATTACCCAAAGGAATAATTATTGCTAAATAGATAGCAATAAAAAATGAACGCTTTTTGTATAGAAAGCATCCATAATTTTAAATTTATGACAATAGAAAACAACCACGTAGTAGCTGTTAACTACTCATTGCATACCATCGAAGCGAATGGTGAAAAAGTATTTGTAGAACAATCAAATGCAAAAGAACCTTTGGCTTTTTTAGTTGGAGCTGGGATGATGATTCCAAAATTTGAAGAAGAATTAAAAGGATTATCAGCAGGTGATAAAAAATCTTTTGTAATTTCTCCAGAAGAAGGGTATGGACAAAGAGTAGAAGAAGCTGTTGCTCAGTTACCTTTAGATATGTTCAAAGAGTCTGGATTACCACCAGTTGGTGCTTTATTACCATTAACAGATGATGCAGGAAATCAATTCCGTGCAACTGTTACTGAAGTTACTGAAGAAGCAGTAATTGCAGATTTAAATCCTCCAATGGCAGGAAAGACTTTAGAATTTGAAGTAGAAATTTTAAACGTTCGTCCAGCAACAGAAGAAGAATTGTCTCATGGACATGCTCACGGAGTAGACGGATCAGCAACTCACTAAAAAATATTTCAAAGGCTATTTCAATATGAAGTAGCCTTTTTTATATCTATTTGTATCGTAAATATCATTATAATATAGATTAAAATCAAGTTATATTTTACAACTTCCTTCAACTAAAATCTTATCTTTGCAAAACAAACAAGATTACTTACAAACAAACATGAAAATAGCTGTATTTGTTTCCGGAGGCGGAACAAATCTTCAAAATATTATTGATGCAGTTGAAGACGGAACCTTACCAAATGTCGAGATTTCGATGGTGATGGCAGACCGCGACTGTTATGCAATTGAACGATCGTTGGATAAAAATATCCGAACGTATGTTTTAGACCGAAAAACTTTTTCGGAAGATGCCGAACATAACTTAGAAGGAGAAGATATTGATCTAATTGTTTTGGCAGGTTTTTTAACCATTTTATCTTCAGAATTTACAGAGAAATGGGGTGCTAAAATGATAAATATACATCCGGCATTGTTACCAAAATTTGGAGGTAAAGGAATGTATGGCGCAAAAGTTCACAAAGCAGTTTTAGAAGCTGGTGAAAAAACTTCGGGAGCAACGGTGCATTATGTAACGGCTGGAGTAGACGAAGGGCAAATCATTTGTCAAGGAACTTTTGAAATCGAAGAAAATGATGAAGTAGCAGATTTGCAACGAAAAGTGGCTGAAGTAGAAAGTGAAATCTACATCAAAGCAATTAAGCAAATTAGTGAAGCATAAATAGAAAAATACCTCAATGTGTTCTGCATTGAGGTATTTTATTTTTCCCGAAATAATAAACAAACAATAAACTTTAAAAACTAAAACAAAATGCAAAAACAGGCGCTAATCAGTGTTTCGGACAAGTCGAACTTGTTAGAATTTGCAAAATTCTTGATTGAGCAAGATTACAAAATTTTATCAACAGGAGGAACGTACAAACATTTACAAGACAATGGAATCGAAGTGACAGAAGTAAAAGATGTGACAGGTTTTCCAGAAATTTTAGATGGTCGTGTAAAGTCTTTGCATCCTGCTATTCACGGAGGTATAATGGCTCGTCGTTCAGATGAAAATCATATGGCAACAATTGCAGAGCACGGAATTAATCCAATTGATATCGTAATTGTAAACTTATATCCATTCTTCGAGAAGATGAACACAGGTCTTTCCGAAGCAGAAATGATCGAATTTATTGACATAGGAGGACCATCTATGTTGCGATCATCAGCAAAGAATTTCTATGACGTAACAGTTGTAACAGATGTAAACGATTATGAAGTGGTGATGAATGAGATTCGTGAGAATGGTTCTACTTCTATAGAAACACGTAAATTATGTGCTGGTAAAGTGTTCAACTTAACTTCTGCTTATGATGCAGCGATTTCTACGTACATTTTAGGTGAAAACTTTCCTCAATTTTTAGAGTCTTCTTATGAAAAGGTAATGGATTTACGTTATGGTGAAAATCCACATCAAAAAGCAGCCTATTACGTTGATAAAACGAAAAATGGGGCAATGAAAGATTTCGAATATTTACAAGGAAAAGAACTTTCTTTCAATAATATTCGTGATATGGATTTAGCTTACAAAGTGGTTTCAGAATTTGAAGAAACAACATGTTGCGCCGTTAAGCACTCAACGCCTTGTGGTGTAGCAATCGGAGAGAATGTGTTAGAAGCTTACGAAAAAGCATACGAATGTGATCCAATGTCAATTTTTGGTGGAATCATCGCTTTTAACAAAGAAGTTGATGGTAAAACTGCGGTTGAATTAAACAAAATTTTCTTAGAAATAGTTATCGCACCTTCATTTACAGAAGAGGCTTTAGAGATTTTCAAACAAAAGAAAAATGTACGCATCATCAAAGTTAAAAATCCAGTTTCGGATAAAGTAACTTACGTAAAAGTTGATGGAGGTTTAATTGTTCAATCGACAGATAACCAATTTTCAACAGATCTTAAAGTGGTAACAGATGTGCAACCTACAGATCGTCAAATGACAGATTTAGTTTTTGCTCAAAAAATTGTAAAATGGGTAAAATCGAATGCAATTGTTGTTGCAACGAATGGTCAAGCTTACGGTATTGGAGGTGGTCAAACGAATCGTATTTGGGCGGCTCAGCAAGCAATTTCTCGTGCGAAAGAAAAAGTGGAAGAAGATTTAGTTTTAGCTTCTGATGCCTTTTTCCCTTTCCGTGATGTAGCTGATTTTGCTGCTGAAAACGGAATCAAAGCGATTATTCAACCAGGTGGATCAATCAAAGATCAAGAGTCAATTGATGCTTGTAATGAGAAAAACATCCCAATGGTATTTACAGGAATGAGACATTTTATGCATTAATTGATAATCAGTTAATGTACTAATTTGAAAATTCGTCAATTCGAGTGTTTTCGTAGAAAATGTATCGAGAATAGAATTTTCGTTTATTATTATTCACTTTTCATTTAAAAATAAAACAAATGAACACAAAAATATTAATCATCGGTTCTGGTGGTCGCGAGCACGCAATTGGGTGGAAATTTGCTGAGGATTTCAAACGAAAAGGACAAGAATTAGAATTGTTCTTTATTCCAGGAAACGCAGGTACGGCGCAAATAGGTACGAATGTTTCAGTTTCTTCGATTGAAGAGATGAAGGATTTTGCAAAGGAAAATCAAATCGATTTAACTTTTGTAGGTCCAGAAGCAGAATTATCGGAAGGAATTGTTGATATTTTTCAGAAAGAAAATTTAAATGTTTTTGGACCACATAAAGATGCCGCTCAATTGGAAGCTTCTAAAGCTTTTGCGAAAGATTTTATGGATCAATATGGTGTGAAAACTGCGAAATATAAAAATTTTCAAGGACCAATGTTGGCGATTGATTATTTAAAAGAACAAGAATATCCAATTGTTGTAAAAGCTTCTGGTTTAGCTGCAGGAAAAGGTGTTATTATCTGTCAAGATTTCGATGAAGCTAAACAAGCTGTCTTAGATATTATGGAAGATAAAACCTTTGGAGATGCAGGAAATGAAGTGGTAATCGAAGAATATTTAGAAGGTTTTGAAGCGTCTATTTTATCTTTTTTCAATGGAAAGAAAATCGTTCCGTTTGTATCAGCAAAAGACCACAAAAAAATTGGTGAAGGAGAAACTGGTTTAAACACTGGTGGAATGGGCGTTATTGCTCCAAATCCATTGTTTACGGACGAGCATTTCAAAATGTTCGAAGAAGAAATTATGGAACCAACTAAATGTGGTTTGATCAAAGAAGGATTAGAGTTCGCCGGAGTAATTTTCTTTGGATTGATGATTACAACAAAAGGTGTTTATTTGTTAGAATATAACCTAAGAATGGGCGATCCAGAAACGCAAACAACTTTACCTTTATTAGAAAATGATTTATTTGATGCGGTTAACAAAGCAATCAAAGGTGAAGACTTTAACTTGAATTTCAAAAATCAACATGCATGTTGTGTAGTGATGGTTTCGGGCGGATACCCAGGGAATTATGACAAAGGTTTTGAGATTCGTGGTTTACAAAATGTAACTTGTCCTAATTTTATTGCAGGAGCCAAGTTGTCAGAAGATCAAATTGTGACTTCTGGCGGACGTGTAATTAATGTTGTTGGTTTAGGAGATACGTTAGAACAAGCACGAGAAACAGCTTATGAAAACATCAAGAAAGTACATTTTGATTACGAATATTACCGAAATGATATTGGAGTAATTCAATAAAAAATACAGTTTATATGATTAAAAAATGCGTTTCATTTGAAACGCATTTTTAGTTTATTCTGAAAATTCGACGTGATAAACATCGCTTTTATTTCGATTTATTTTTCGGTATTCAAACCCTCCAGCTTGAGGGATAATTTCGACAAGATCAAACGATCGACAACTTTTTGGTAAACCATTAAAGATTAAAGTAAAATTTAAAGAAGATTTTTCTTCGATATATGTCCAATTTGGATACATTGTAATTCCGTCTGCAAAAACCAATTGACAACGTTTTCCTGATTGATTATCAATTATAAAAGTAGATGGCCAAATCCGAGCTGCATTTGCATATTCGTCAGCATTCATACAACAATGTATAATGACTTGACTTTCTTCTTCTATATTTGTTAAAAGTTCAGTATCAATAAAAATTTTCTCTTCAAGAATAGTTGCACTCATTATTTTGCAATTTTTTTGATGTACAATTCTTCTACTTTTTTTCGTGCCCAATCTGTTTTTCGAAGAAATTTTAAAGAAGATTTTAAACTCGGATTATCATTAAAACATTTGATGTTTATTTGATTACCTAAACCTTCCCATCCACCATAATAAATGATTAATTCTTCGATAATATCGTCTAATCGTTTTCCGTGTAATGGATTATTTTTTTGACTTTCCATTTTGCAAAATTACGAAAAATGTTTTTGTTGAATTTAAGATAAAATAATCTTTCTAAAACTCGTACTTTTCTTCCAATTGTTTTGCTAAAAGAAGAATATCATCTACGCGAGCTAATTGTTCGATCCAATGAGAAGGTATAGTTTCTATTCCATAAAAAATTCCGGCTATTCCGCCAGCAATACATGCAGTTGTATCGGTGTCATGTCCTAAATTAACAGCTTTTAAAACACAGTTTTTATACGAATCGGTATGTAATAAACACCAAATAGAAGCTTCTAAACTATCAATCACATAACCCGTTGAATTTATATCATCTTCTTTTAGATCAATTAGTTTTCCACTTAAAATTCGATCAAAGTATGTAAGCTCTTTTTTATAGATTTCATTTTCTTCTAAAAATAATTTCAACCAAAAATTAGTATTCAAATATGCTTCTTCCAAATTTTCAGCATCCAAAGTGTTCAATGCAAATTCAATATAATAAACACAAGCTAAAATAGAACGATTGTGTGCATGCGTAATAGACGAAACTTCTTTTACAATTTCGAAACGTTCTTCAATCGATAAATCTTTTGTAAAAACAGCCAAAGGTAAAATGCGCATCAACGAACCATTTCCATTGTCACCTTCCTCTTTAGAACCAGCTTCACTTGGATGTTTTACTACTCGTAGGCGATTAATCGCTTTTCTTGTCGTAATTCCAACATCAAAAACTTCACCGTCAGCAGTCCAGTAACCTTCGTGCATCCACATCTGAAATTTTTCTGCAATATCGTTAACATTGTATCCATTACAAAGCGATTCGGCCAAACAAAACATCAACGAGCTGTCATCGGAAAAAGTTCCGGGAGGCATATTGTAAGTTCCATAACCTATCATATCTGTTATTGGATTTTTCTGTAAATCTTGCCTACTTTTAAACTCAACTGGCACTCCTAATGCATCAGCAACGGCTGATCCAATTAATATATTTTTCGAAAAATATCTACTATTCATTTCTACTATTTTATGAATTGAAAATACTTGTTTTTTTTGAATATATCCAAATTATTTTTAAAATATTATGAATTAATCATAATAAATTTATCTATTTCGGATAAAACATTAAAAAAGTTATAATAGACATCAAAGTATGAGTCGACTTGTCAGTTTTGTTAAAATTGGAACTGATTTTGATTGATTTAAATCACAAAACTTATAAATTACTATGGCTTTTATAGATTATTATACAACATTAGGTTTGCAAAAAAACGCATCACAAGATGAGATAAAAAAAGCGTATCGGAAATTGGCGCGTAAGTATCACCCTGATCTTAATCCCAATAATGAAGAAGCTGCACATAAATTTAAAGAATTAAACGAAGCAAACGAAGTGCTGAGCGATCCAGAAAAACGTAAAAAATACGATAAGTATGGGGAAAATTGGCAACATGGAGAAGAATATGAAAAAGCTCGTCAACAACATCAACAATATCAATATAGTAATAGAGATTTTGATGGAGCTGAAGGATTCGATGATTTTGATGGTTATTCAGATTTTTTTAGTTCGATGTTTGGACGCGAAGGTAGAAGCCGTTCAACAGGTTATAAAGGACAAGATGTAAATGCCAGTTTGACATTGAATTTGACAGATACGTTGACTTCTCACAAACAAACTTTCGCTGTAAATGGTAAAAATATTCGAATTACAATTCCTGCAGGTGTAGAAGATGGACAAACAATTAAGATAAAAGGTCATGGCGGGAAAGGCTATAACAATGGTCCGAATGGAGATTTGTATATCACATTTCATATTCAAAATAATACACAGTTTGAAGTGAATGGTGCGGATTTATCGACAACCGTTGAGGTGGATATGTACGACGCAATACTGGGAGGAGAAGTGATGATTGATACACTTTCTGGAAAAGTAAAAGTGCCAATTAAAGAAGGAACAGAAAATAATAAAAAGGTAAAATTGAAAGGAAAAGGTTTGCCAATTTATAAGAAAGAGAATCAGTTTGGAGATTTGTATGTGACATTTTCTGTCAAAATTCCGACGCAATTATCGGTCGAAGAGAAAGAATTATTCGAGAAATTACGTTCAATTAAAAAAGTATAAAACCATGAAAAACATCACAATATCAGTTGTTCAATATTGTCAATATCATCAGATTGAACCTCAATTTTTAATTGATTTATACAAGAATGATTTAGTCGTTTTACACGAACGTAACCAAGAATATTTTATCGAAGAAAATGATTTGAAATTAATCGAACGATTTATTCAATTTCATTATGATTTAGGCGTTAATTTAGAAGGTTTAGAAGTGATTCATCATTTGTTGAAACAAATAGAAACATTACAAAAACAATTAAAATAATCGAAATCAAAAACAACCTTTGCAGATAAATGCAAAGGTTGTCTTATTTTTGCATAAATATTTTTGTATGGATACTCCCGAAAAAAAGAGTAAATTAAAAAAATTACATTCGCGCAATCGTCATTTAGCGCCTTATAATTTTGAGAAACTATGTGCTATTCATCCAGCACTTTCTAAATATATCAAACCAAATAAAGAGAACGAACCAACGATTAATTTTTCGGACAGAGAAGCAGTAAAAGCGTTAAACAAAGCTTTGTTAAAAACGTATTACGATATTGATTATTGGGAATTACCAAAAGATAACTTATGTCCACCTATCCCAGGTCGTGCAGATTATATTCATTATATCGCAGATATTTTGGGCGAAGGTTTTGATGGAGTAATTCCACGCGGAAAAGACGTAAGAGTTTTAGATATTGGAGTTGGTGCGAATTGTATTTATCCGATTATTGGAAATCACGAATATGATTGGAATTTTGTAGGAGCAGAATTGGATTATGCATCTTTCAAAAATGCGGAAGAAATCGTGAAGAAAAATACACGATTACGCAATAAAGTAGAGATAAGAATGCAATTTAATCCAAATAATATTTTTAAGAATATTATAAAACAAGGTGAAAAATTCGACATTACGATTTGTAATCCGCCATTTTTTAGATCAAATCAAGAAGTGATGGAACAAACCATGCGTAAATTGAAAAATTTAGGTCAAAAATCGGATCAAAAACCTATTCAAAACTTTGGTGGAAATAATTCAGAACTTTGGTGTAGAGGTGGAGAGCGTTTATTTATCACTAAAATGATTAAAGAAAGTACAGATTTCAAACATCAAGTAAAATGGTTTACAACTTTAGTTTCTAAGAAAGAGAATGTTCGAATTTTAGAAGGAATTTTGAAACGTGAAAAAGTAAGAGATTACAGAATTGTAAATATGCAACAAGGAAATAAAGTTTCTCGTTTGTTGGTTTGGAGATTTTAAACCATTTATTTAAAATTATTCCAAATTTTTTAAATAAATAGTTTAGGATTAATAATTTTTTACCTTGGGAAAATAAAATTAATCAAAAATGAAATCGAATAAAATTGTAGCTTCTTTGGGAGCAGCAGCTTTGATGTTTAGTATTTTTTCTTTTACAACTTCTCGTCAAATTGATACAGGAAAAGCAATTGCAACTTCTGAATGGAAAAATTTAAAAGTTTTACCACAAAATATTTCTGAAGATAGTTTGAAAGGTTTGATGCGTGGATATAATGATGCCTTAGGCGTAAAATGTAATTTTTGCCATGCGGCGAATCCTGAAACAGGAAAGTTAGATTTTTCGAGCGATGCAAAAAAAGAGAAAGAATTTGCTCGTCATATGATTGTAATGACACGCGAAATAAACGCTAAAAATTTCAACTGGGAAAATGCAAATAATCCTGAAATGATTAATGTTGTAACATGTATCATGTGTCACAGAGGAAACGAAAGTCCTACAAAATCATTGAAAGAAACAGCTGAAGTAAAAAGTGTAACGGAAGTTACGAAGCC
>NZ_CALGVK010000141.1:0-11492 GCF_937930195.1 uncultured Empedobacter sp. | reverse complement strand
TGAAGGCAACATAGTGGCAGTAGAGTGGCAGTAGAGTGTATACAATACTTTTTTTGGACGGTTTATAGTTTTAAAAAAAGGAAACTCATTGCGCGCGAGGTTTGTATTTTCACTGCATGGAATGATTAGGCGGTGACGATTTGCTGAATCAAGCAAATGGGCAGCGGCTACTTTTGGGTTATGGACTCGGGAAAGGTTTCGCGAAGCGAAATAAATTAGTCAAAAAAAAAGAAGGAAAACATCACTATTTTCCTTCTATCTGTTGTTTAATGGCTATTTTTAATGCGGTCCATTTCCGTTTTTATTTTTTTCTAAATCGGTATTCCAAATTTTTATTTTATCTGATTTGTTAAGACCTGATTTCACTTGTACATTTACTCCATCTGTAATTCCTAATGTAATGTATTTTTTCTCGTACTTCGCATCTTGTCCTTTGCCAGAAGTTAGAATTTCGACATACGGCTTTTGGTTTTCATCATAGCGCACATGAGCAGATTTTACCAACAAAACATTTTTTGCTTCCTGCGTCACTACCTCAGCATTTGCAGAGTAACCTGCACGAATAAAATTATTAGAATCCAATTGTACTGGCGCTTTGATTTCGAACTGCACTACTCCATTATTCGCTACTCCTTGAGGCGAGATAAAATCTAAGATTGCTGTAAACGTTTTATTTGGAATTGCCCCAATCGACACGTTAATTTTCATGCCTTCTTTTAATTTACCAACCTCAGCCTCATCAACTTTTCCTTGAAAAATCATTTTCTTAACATCTGCCATTGTAGCGATCGTCGTTCCTGTAGAGAAATTATTGATTTCTTGAACCATATTTCCTACCTCAACAGGAATGTCGAGAATCATTCCAGAAGTTGTTGCTAAAATACGTGTCGTCGCATACGCTTCCAAACCTGGAGCGATACCTGTTTGTGCGACTTTATAATCATTTTCAGCAGCTTTTAATTGTTGTTGAGCCGACTTATAAATTGCATTTGCGTTGTCGTAATCGGCACGAGGTAAAACGCCTTGATTATATAAAGTAGATGTTCGATTGAAATTACGACGTTCCTGATCGACTGTAATCTGTGCAGCTTGAATAGCTTGACGCGCCGCATTTAGCGATTGAACATTTGGGACAACTTTTAGTTCGCAAATTAATTGTCCTTTTTCTACATATTGACCTTCGGATACATTGATTGATTTTATAACCCCCGAAATATTGGGTTTAATTTCTATCGTTTCTAACGGTTTCACTTCGCCTGTTGCAACAGCTTTTACTTCGATATTTCCCATAAAAGGCGTTGTTGTTTCATAAACTTCGTTGTCTTGGCTATTCTTTTTACCGAAATACGCAATCACACCGATTACAGCACCGATAAAAATGACAATCATCAAAATCTTTAGAATTTTTTTCATTCTTTTCTATTTGTTAAGTTTTAGTTATTCGTCTCTTAAAGCATCAATTGGCTTGATTTGTATTGCGCGTTGTGCAGGAATTAATCCCGCCAAAGTTGCCATAACAACCATAACAGCTAAAGCTGTAAATAAGGTAATCAAATCGATTGAGGCATTATATAAAGGTATGTTTTTATTGGATGGAATGATCACTTCGTTAAGAACCATTAATAATAATGCAGCAAAAATAATTCCGCCTAATCCTGCAATTAAAGTCAACACAACAGATTCTAATAAAATTTGACCTCGAATTTGAGCTGGAATTGCACCTAAAGCTCTTCGAATTCCGAATTCTTTTGTACGCTCTGAAACTGTAATCAATAGAATACTTGCAATTGCAATAACACCGGAAAAAAGAGTCATTCCGCCTACAACGATTGCTAAAAATTGCATTCCTTTTACAAACTTCATAATTTTACCCAGCATTTCACCTAAATTAAAACCACCTATTCCTTGATCATCTTCGGGTGCAATGTTTTTGATTTGTTTGAGAAACGTTTTCAATTCTTTTTCAAAAGCTACAATATTATAATTATTGGGTAAACTCAAGCTCAAATATTGAATTGTTTCTCCTTGATTGTATATTTTTTGGAATGTTGTAAATGGAATAAATACCTGATCTTTGCTTTCTACGGGTGAAGAAGGCGTGTCGTAAACCCCTACAATTGTGTAATAACTATCACTTATACGAATTGATTTTCCCAAAGGATGTGCGTTTTTTCCGAAGAATTGTTCGGCAACTTCTATTCCAATAACACAAATTTTAGCTTCAGTTTTGATATCATCTTCGTTGATAAAGCGACCTTGAATGATGTCTTTTCCAAACATTCGGTTTTGATCTGGATAATCTCCATTAACCGTGTAAAAATTATATTTTGTTCCGTAAGTTAATATTGAACTTGGTTTCGAGTTTCGAGGAGCTAACAACGAAATTTGAGGAAATCGGGCCTGAATTTGTCGAACGTCACTCATTTTCAATTCAATTGTGCGTCCTTTCTGAAAACCTTGGTACGGCATTGAAGTAGTACCTCCCCAAACAAATAAAGAGTTGGTTGCGGCATTTGCCAAATTGCGATCAAAACCATTTTGTAAACCACGTGTCACTCCTAACAAAAGAACAAACAAGAACATTCCCCAAGCTACACCTATCATCGTCAAAATAGTGCGCAACTTATTTTTGCGAATCGCCGCGTAGACTTCGCTCCAAGCATCTGGATCAAAAACAAATTTTACAAAGTTCATTATTCGTCTCTTAAAGCATCAATTGGTTTTATACGTGCTGCATTCAAAGCTGGAATTAATCCAGAAACTGTTCCTGCAACAAACAAAATAATACAAGCCATTACCAACGAATTGGTTTCAACACCTGGATTATAAATAAAATATTCTTCTAAACTATCGCCAATATTCTCTACTAATAAAGCGGCAAAAGCAATTCCTATGGCTCCAAAAATAAGTGTAATGATAATAGCTTCTTGCAAAATAAGCGACAAAACATTGGCTGGTGTTGCACCTAAAGCCTTTCGAATACCAATTTCTTTGGTACGTTCTTTTACGCTAAACACCATTATGTTTCCGATACTTACAATTCCTGCAATTAAACTTCCTCCTCCAATTACAAAGACAATTATTGTTAAGATTACAAAAAACTGATTGGTATCTTCCATTGTTTCGGCAGCGTTACGCACCCACATTCCACCATAATCTGAAGGCGCAACATTGTGTCGAGCTCTCATATTATATTCGATTGCATTTGCTAATTTAGAAATATCAGTCAAGGACATGCCATCTTTTGGCGTTACAATAATAGATGAAACCTTATCTGTCGCATAAATTGTTCTGAATGTTGTGAATGGTGCATACAACGCTCGTTCGGCATTATCGCCACCATCTTTACTTTCGAAAACACCTACAATTTGGTACATGCTCGCTCCTATTTGTAAGTATTTACCAATCGCAATTTGATTGGGATAAAAGTCTTGTGCAACTAATCGTCCTACTACAATAGATTTGGTCTGATTGTCCATATCTTTTTGATTGATAAATCGACCAAGAGTTACTTTTTCATTGATCATTCCCTCATAAGCAGGATAAACTCCAGTAATCGAATAACTACCAGAATTGGCTTCGTTTCGAATCGTATCTACTTTGGCAATTGTACTTACAACTGATTTGATTTCTTCAGGATAAGAATGTTGAATAAAATTGAAGTCTTTGATATCCAACTCAATTTTTCGTCCTTGCTTAAATCCCTTATAAGGTTCTGTTGTTGTTCCTCCGTTAATAGTTATATTTAACGAATTTGCCTGAAAAAATTCTTGTTGAAAACCATTTTGCAAACCATTTCCCAATCCATACAATGTAATAAACACAAAAAGCGCCAAAGCAATTGTCAATCCAGACAATGCTGTACGCAATTTATTACTTGCAATAGACGACCAAATTTCTCGCCAACGGTCTGTATCAAACATATTCTATATTTACGATTTTTGATTTAAAATTTCCGAAATTTGAAACTCGGAAATCATTAAACTCTTATTTGTTCTACATGTTCATCGCTCACGATAATACCATCTTTTAGACGAACAATACGTTTGCACATATTCGCAATATCGTCTTCGTGCGTTACCATCACAATTGTTTTTCCTTCGTCATTAATTTCTTGAATTAGATGCATGACTTCTTGTGAAGTTTTGGTATCCAATGCTCCAGTAGGCTCATCTGCTAATAACAATTTAGGTTTTGCTGCCAAAGCTCGTGCTATTGCCACACGCTGCTTTTGTCCTCCCGAGAGTTCGTTAGGCATATGAGAAGCCCAAGGTTCCAATCCTACTCTTTCGAGGTAACTAAGTGCTATTTTATTTCGGTCTGAACGTTTTACTTTTTGATAATACAGCGGTAAGGCTACGTTCTCCAATACATTTTTGAAACTAATTAAGTTATAGGATTGAAAAATAAAACCTAAGAATTTGTTCCGATAATTAGCCGCTTTTGTCTCGTTTAATTTTTCAATTCTAACACCATCCAGTTCATAAACACCTGTATCATGTTCATCCAACATTCCAATGATATTCAATAAAGTTGATTTACCCGAACCCGAAGATCCCATAATCGCAACAAACTCGCCTTCCGCTATTTCAAGGTTGATTCCTTTTAATACGTGAAGTTTATTTTTCCCCATTATGTAGGATTTATTTAAATCTCGAATAGATATCATAGATTGTTGTAAAATTTCAATAAAGATAACAGATAAGTCGAAATTATTGGAAAAATGTTACACTCACTTTTGAAGAATTCTGTTGAATAGATTTAATCTTAGCTGTATCGAATTAAATCGTTAAGTAATTTTGAAGTATAACATCAACTAAAAAACTCTCAAAACCTAAGGTTTTGAGAGTTTATATTTTTAAACTGGATCTACATCTACATCAATTCGTACCGAACGAAAAGCTGCAATTGTATGCAATTGATCTATTTTTGATTGAATTAAATCTTTTACTTTTTGAGGCGATTGATTTGGTCGAATTTTAATCATCACATCTGTAATATATAAATTATTGATTCGTCCAATCGACGGCGCTTCTGGTCCAAGCAAACATTTAGTCTCGAAACTTGGTTGAAGTAAAGTAACCAATTGAGCTGCTGTTTTATCTAATCGTTCTTTATTTTTATGTTTAAAACGAAGTTTGATTAAGCGTGCATAAGGAGGATACAAAAACTCTTTGCGTTCGTACAAAATATCCTTCATCGTTGGCGCATAACTATACGTTGTGACATTTTGCAAAATCTGATGTTCGGGCTGAAAAGATTGAATCAATACTTTCCCTTGTTCTTGTCTTCTCCCTGCTCGTCCAGAAACTTGCGTCAACAATTGAAATGCTTTTTCATGTGCTCTAAAATCAGGGAAATTCAACAAAGAATCTGCTCGAATCACACCAACAAAATTTACATTTCCAAAATCAAACCCTTTAGTAATCATTTGTGTACCGATCAAAATATCAATTTCTTTGTTTTCAAAATCTTCAATTAATTTTTCGTAGGCAAACTTTCCTCTCATCGCATCTACATCCATTCTTCTGACCTTGGCTTCTGGAAAAATAGCCTGCACTTGATGTTCTATTTGTTCTGTACCAATACCTTTTGTATTCAATTCATGCGAACCACAACTTGGACAACGCAATGGCTTAGCTTGAGCATAACCACAATAATGACATTTTAATTGATTTGAGAATTTATGATAAGTTAAACTCACATCACAATTCGAACATTCGGGTGTATGACCACAGGTATTACATTCCATAATCGGTGCATATCCACGACGATTCTGAAACAGAATGACTTGTTTCTTTAGGTTTAATTGCTCAAAAATTTCGTCTCGAAGTGTGTGCGAAATATCTTCTGTTATTTCCTTTTCTTTTTGTGCTTTTTTTAGATCAATCAAATTAATTTCTGGCAATTGTATATTTCCAAAACGCTCTTTTAACTCAACATAACCATATTTATTTTGTTTTGCATTAAAAAAACTTTCAGCAGAAGGCGTAGCAGAACCTAATAAGATTTTCGCATTCATCATTCCTCCTAACAACATCGCCATATCGCGTGCATGAAAAAAAGGTTTAACATCCATTTGTTTGTAAGACGATTCGTGTTCTTCGTCAACGATAATCATTCCCAAATGATCAAAAGGTAAATACAGCGCCGTTCGCGGACCGATAATAATGTCAAAATCTCCGTTCAAGGTCTTTTGCCACAATTCGACACGTTCATTTTGATTGAATTTAGAATGATAAACCCCTACCTTTTCACCAAAATGCTTTTTGATACGATGAACAATTTGCGTGGTAACAGAAATTTCAGGCAATAAATACAACACCTTATTTCCTTTCGCCATCACTTGCTCCATCAATTTGAGGTAAATTTCCGTTTTACCGCTTGACGTCACACCATGCAACAAAACAGTGGATTTTTCTCTAAAATATTCTTTAATTTGGTTTAAAGCTTCAGTTTGTTTCAACGTTAATTCCGCAATCGCAGCAACATCTTTTTCTTCTTCTTCTACGCGAGATGTTTGATGCTGATAAATCTCAACAGCTCCTTTCTCTGCCAACGATTTCAACACTGCATTTGTAGCACCTTGTTTTACAAAATCAGCAACTTTGATCGGTTTTTCTTGCAATTGCGTTTCTAACGTAATTAATTGTAACAAGGTTTCACGTTGTTTTGGTGCTTTATTTAATTGACTTAAAATTTCGATAAAAGCCGTTTCATTTCCTTTTAAATTGGGATGTAATCTGACATAATTATCAATTTTTGGTGTATACTTTTCGTTCAGTTTTTCATCTAACCGAATAATTCCTTTATCAATTAATAATTTAAGTGTAGGAATAGCAGATTTCTCATCTACAATCAAAGCAGCTTCTTCAACCGAAATAATTTCTCGAAGTTTCAATGCTTCGAAAACCAAGAATTCGTAATCATTTAATTCTTCAATCGTTTCGTAATTGGGATTAATCAATCGAACAAATGTTTGGGATTCTAATTTTAACGCTGAAGGAAAGGCATTCCGAAAAACATCTCCCAATGAGCACATATAATAATTCGCCATCCATTCCCAAAACTTTATCTGTGTTTGCGTAACCAAAGGTTCGTCATCCAAAAAAGCATGAATTGATTTTGTTTTGTATAATTCTGGCGCATTTTGATGAACAGAATGTACAACACCCGTATACAGCTTTTGGGTTCCAAAAGGTACAGAAACGCGCTGACCAATCTTAATTTGCTGTACATCTGATTCGGAAAGATGGTAAGTAAAAGTCCCATTCAACGATAGTGGTAAAATAATTTCAGCAAAATAAGTTGTGTTCATTTTATACGATTAAAAGGGCAAGTTAAGCATTTTTTTTCTCAGAAATTAAGATTATAAAAGCATAAACTTTTACAAATTATTATCATTTCATTTTCAGTTTGTTTGGATAAATAATTATATAAAATGAGCCATAAAATTGAATTGAAAGTTTTATCTTTAAGAATAATAAATTCATTTAAAATATGAAATCACTTTTCACTTTAGCAACTCTTTCTACCTTCATACTTTTTTCTTGTAGCACAACTGTTACACACGATCGCTTATTTACAGGAGAAATTGTTAGAGATTGTACAGGAACTTACATTCGTATAGATAATAAAGTGGATTATTTGGTTTGCAATGCTGAAATACTTTCAGAAAAAAAAGAAGGTGAAAGTGTAAGTGTTATTTATGATTTTGAAAAAACATGTGATGAGCTCGATAATAAAGCGACATGTATGATGTATCACGAACACAAAGGAAAAATTAGAATTAAGAAAAAATAGATTGAATAAAAAAATCCACTCGTTTGAGTGGATTTTTATTTATAATAAATTTCGATTATTTCGATTATTTCGATTTTTTACGACGTTCTAATTCTTTTTCAATCAACATCAATTCTCGTCCAGTTTGTCCAGCAACAGAGGTATTTTCTTGTGCACGACGAACCAAGTATGGCATCACTTCTTTGATTGGTCCGTAAGGTAAATATTTTGCAATATTATAACCTAAATGAGCCAAGTTAAACGAAATATTATCACTCATTCCGAATAATTGTCCAAACCAGAAATTAGGATTATTTTTCTCGATTCCATTTTCGTTCATTAATTTAATCAACAATTCGCAACTTTCTTCGTTGTGCGAACCTGCAAATAAACCAAAACGCTCATGATGCGTTGTTATAAATTCTAAAGCTAAGTTATAATCTCTGTCTGATGCTTCCTTGTTTGGTTGAATTGGAGATGGATAACCTTCTGCTTGCGCACGTGCACGTTCTTTTTCCATATAAGCTCCACGAACAATTTTAAATCCTAAGAAATAACCTTCGCGTTCAGCTTTTGCATACATCTCTTTCAAATAAGCCAAACGGTCGTGACGATACATTTGCAACGTATTCCAAACCAAGGCACGTTTTGTATTGTACTTCATCATCATTTCGTCTGTCAAATCATCTGCAGATCCTTGCATCCAAGTTTCTTCTGCATCAATCATAATGTTAACGTCTAAATCGTAACCTTTTTGACAAACTGCTTCGAAACGTTGACGAATATTTGCCCAAGATTTTTCTTCTTCAGCTGTTAATGTTTGTTTTTTTCCTACTTTTTCAAATAATTCGATTCGTCCAAATGCTGTAGGTTTAAAAACTACAAATGGAATTGAAGGATTTGATTTTGCCAAATCAACTAAGTGTAACATCACGTCACGAACTTCGTCAAATTGTTTTTCTTCTGTTAATCCTTCAATCGAGTAATCTAAAATAGAACTTACATGGTATTTAAATAATTCATTTGCTACAACCACACCTTGCTCTGCTGTTTCGCCTCCTACAAATTGTTTGTAAATTGTTTCGCGAATGGCAGGTTTAACGAATGGTAAATCTACGGCAAATGGTAAATTAAAAAACTTAGTTCCAAAACTTGTTAATGCGGGGCTTCCGATTAATTTGTATAAGTAATAGGCTTTCTTTAAATCTTTGTCAGATTTCGATTCGAAAGCAAACTGTGTATTGTCGAATAATGACATGTGAGTTAATTATTTTTTGTGTTATATAACTTTACAAATTTATAATTAAAACCTGATTAAAATAAAAAAACCTACAAGAAATTCTTGTAGGTTTTTGATATATTTTAATGGTATAAAATAGTTGCCTATTCTTATCCTCTTTTAGCATATTTGCTTCTGAATTTGTCGATACGTCCTGCAGTATCAACCAATTTAGATTTACCTGTGTAAAATGGGTGAGATGTAGAAGAAATCTCCATTTTGATTAATGGGTACTCTACTCCGTCAACAACTAATGTATCTCTAGTATCTGCACAAGATTTTGTGATGAATACTTCTTCGTTAGACATATCTTTGAATGCTACTAAACGGTAATTTGTTGGGTGGATATCTTTTTTCATTTTTTTAATCTTCTTTGTTAACTTTATTGGAGTGCAAAGATAATATTATTTTGAGAATGTTGCAATCAATTTGACTGAAAAAACATTTAAAACAATACGTTAAGCAAATTTAATTTCGAGTGTAATGGGCTTCTTAAAATTAAACCTGCACTTCTTGTACACATTTTTTTCGTGGTGCAAATATAAACATTTTCGTTATTTGTACAAATATTTTTCTCAGATTCTCTCTATAAAAATCTAATTTTTATCTTTGTCTTATAAACAATAAATTACCGCATTTGTTGTTTAACTATTATCAATGAATCATTAATTCTATGAATGTAAAAACATTTGTCGCTGGACTTGGTATCGCTTCTTTGATTGGTTTTCAATCGTGTCGCGATGATTTTGACTATGATCCAATTAGTTCTGAATTGCGCTATAGCAAAGATACTGTTTCCGTAGACACCGTATATAATTTCTCGAAATCAGAGACATATCTCTTAAAAATTTATAACCCGGAAAATGATGATCGCGTGATTCCGAAAATTTATTTGACACGTGGAGATCAATCATTTTTTAATATTAATGTTAACGGAAAAGCAGGAACAAGTTTCGAAAATGTTCCTATCCGTAAAAAAGATAGTTTATTTATTTTCGTTGAAGTTAATGCACAAGAAGCGCCTCAAAATCCATTATACGATGATGAAATTAATTTCGAAACATCTAATTCTTCGAAAAAGATTAAATTATTATCGTGGATAGAAAAAGCTAAAATTCATCCGAAAGATGCTACGATTTCTTCTGCTAATTGGAATGTAAATGAAGCGCAAGTGATTGATGGAAATTTAACTGTTACCAGCGATTTAACAATTGACAAAGGTGCGAAAGTATATTTCAAAAAAGGTGCGAGTTTAACGATTGGTAACAACGCGAAACTTATGGTAAATGGTGCTTTGAATGAGGAAGTAAAATTCCGTTCGGTTCGTCATGACAACAAATATGATTCGATTCCTGATCAATGGAATAAAATAGAATTAGCGCCAAATAGTACGTCAAAAATTAATTATGCTAAAATTATTGGTGCCGATACTGGTTTACATGTGAACAATGCGAAGTTAGAGATTAGTAATGCGAAGATTGTTAATAATCAATCGTACGGAATTTTAGCTACAAATGCCACAATTACTGGTCATAATTTGGTTATGAACAACAGTAATTTAGCAACTTTAGCTATAGAATATGGTGGATCATACGAATTTTATCATTCAACATTTGCTAATTATTTCAATTTTGCAACTGCGGCCGGACCAGCTTATTCACTTTTCTTGAGTAACGAAAACAATGATAAAAATGTTTCGGCTTTAACAAAAGCGACTTTTGGAAACTGTATTTTTTATAATGAACGTACACCAAATGCAATCGTATTAGATAAAAAAGATGGTGCTCCATTTAATTATTTATTCGATACCAATATTATTCATAATTCGGATACCTCAACATTAAATGTAACAACTGCTCCAAATTTCTTGGACAATATTACATTAAACCCAATGTTTGAAAACACTGATTATAATGCCAATAAACTATGGCTAAAAGCCGAATCTCCTGCAAAGAATAAAGGAAAAGTTAGTTTTGCACAACAATTTCCGTTAGATTATAATGGTCAACCACGAGGAACGACTCCTACGATTGGGGCATATCAATAAAATTAAAAAGCTCAATCATAATTTGATTGAGCTTTTTTTATGAACTATAATTCATTTAAATAAATCTAAATTCGATTACTTTTTTCTCTAACTAATACGCCTACAACACCTAAAATAATCACCTCATCACTTTCTTGTATTTGTACACAATTTTTATAGCTCGCGTTAAGAGCAACTAATTTATTATTGACTTTATCAAAACGTTTCAAGGTATAATCATCATGATTGACTGATACAATTATATCATCATTATGCAAGGGAATCAAATCTGTTCGAATCACCAAAATATCATTTTTTTGATAAATAGGATACATCGAATCTCCACCAACCACAATCAAAAAAGTAGATTCTGGATGCGTTAAATAACGTTCGTCCAAACTTATT
>NZ_CALGVK010000140.1:0-4289 GCF_937930195.1 uncultured Empedobacter sp. | reverse complement strand
AACCCAGGACCCCAACATTAAAAGTGTTGTGCTCTACCAACTGAGCTACCAGGTCGGTCTCTTAAATCGAGTGCAAATATAGGACGATTAATACTAATTTAACAAACGTTTTATAAAGTTTTTTACAATTTATTAATTAAACATTTCGATTTTAAGAACTTAAAATTTAATATTATTTTAGATTTTTTAAAAAAGTGAAATTTCCATCATAGAAAAAGTAAAAAATATGAGATAGAAACATCATTTTTCATCTTGATAAATGATTTAATATTATATTTGTCCACCAACAAATCAAGATCTATGTTAACTGAATTGTATTCGGAAAAGCAATTAAAGATTGAAATTTTAGAATGAAAAAAAATATTATCTACATTATTTTTGCTTTGTTTTCAGTAATCTCGTGCAAAAAATCTGATAATCCAGAAGCAGATGTACCCGATTCTGAATATGCAAACAATTGTAATCAAGAAACAAAAGATGCACATTTAAGTAATTTTTCTTTAAAAGACTTAAAAAATTTAATAAAAGAACAACCACAAATCATCCATCAAAAATTAAACGATCGTTGTTTTAAGGTTTCTAAACTTGGAAAAAATTTATACATCCAAAATGTAGAACGATTGGATTCTTTGAAAATTAAAAATAATCCACAAGGAACAATGTTTTTGAATAAAATCACGGCTATTCAAATTTCGCAAGAAATAGTTTATAAATTAACCTATTCTTTTCCGATCAAATTTTTGAATCAATATCGTGCAGAAATCAAAAAGGATGCTCCAAAATCAAAATATCATCATTCTAATTCGATTGTTACAAATGAAGATTACGAGGTTACGTATAACGTAGAGCGCTATGATGCAAGAAAATTAAAGAACACCTATTCTTATCAAATTGATACTTTTGATGGTTTTGCAAGATTAACCATCTATTATTCGGAAGATTTACCTGTAGATTAAAAAATATAACAAATGATTATTTCATTAATTGGCTATATGGGGAGCGGAAAATCGACTACCGGAAAAGATTTAGCCAAAGCACTTGGTTTCGAATTCATCGATTTGGATGATTTTATCGAACAAAAATATCAAACAAAAATAAGTGATATTTTTAAAAAGGAAGGCGAATTAGGTTTTCGTAAAAAAGAACGAGAAGCTTTGAAGGAAATTTTAACAACCACTAACATTGTACTTTCTTTAGGCGGTGGAACTCCTGTTTATTATGATAATATGGAGGAGATTGTTAAAAATTCGATTTCGATATTTATGCGCGTTCAGTTGCCTCAATTGGTGAAACGACTTGAAAACAGAAAAGAAACTCGTCCATTAATTGCTCATCTTTCAAATGAAGAAATGACAGAATTTATTGCCAAACATTTATTTGAACGCAATCAATATTACGAAAAAGCAAAATATACGATTAGCATTACTACCCAAAGTACATTAGAAATTTTGGACGAAATTATGAGTCAACTTAAAAAAGGAGAAGATTTAGAATTAATCTAAATCTTCTCCTTTTATGATGAATTCCTCTGCTCCTTCTTCTAAATAATCGTCCAAATCGCGGCGATCTTTTTTCGTTGGTCTACCTTCTCCTTTTTCGCGATAATAATCTTGCGAAAGTTTACGAAGTTCTAACACTTCATACTCTTCTTTTGGTGTTGTATCAACAATATGTAACGTCAGCAATTTTGCTCCAATTCTATTTTTTGGGACTTGTAAAACTTTAAATGACAAATTTATTTGGTCTTTTCTAACCTCTATTGCATCTCCTGCGACAATCTCTCTTGACGCTTTTGCTACAACTCCATTTACTTTCACACGATTCTTTTTTACTGCATCAGCGGCTAAAGATCTTGTTTTATAATACCTAACACTCCAAAGAAATTTATCTAATCTCATTTAAAACTTAATATTTAATAGGATAAACTAATATTTTTTCTAAATTCGCAATATAAATCGAAATAACATGATAAAGAAATTCTTCGTTACTTTAATTGCTTGTTCTACTGTTTTAGTAGGATGTAATAATGATGATGATAGTGGTGTAGATAAAGAAACAAAAATTCCTGTTGAAGAACGTAATGCTTTAGATGATGAAGCTATTCAACAATATTTAGAAGATTTTTACTTCAGCCCTAAGACTGGTAAACTTACAAAATTTGATACAATAAAAGGTAATGATGACGATGCATATCCAGCTTTAAAAACACTTGCAAAACAAGATAACTTAGGTATTTGGTATGCCGAAAACCCAAATCATAAAGGAACTGGAGAAACTATAATTTCTAATGACAGTACTTCTATTTATATTTCCTACGAAATAGGTACTTTTTTAGCAACTAACAGCACTGATTATAAAAGAAAATATGGTTCTGTTTCTACCTCTGGAACGCCTAATTCAGGAGACGGTTCTGCAATACAAGACCCTACTTTTTATTATTTCACACCAACTGAAATAGAAACTGAAAACGGAGTGAAAAGAGAACATTTAGAATTGAAAAATTTTGTAGAAGGTTTAAAACATTTCAAAACAACAGAACGTTCTGTGAACGATTTATATAACTTTCAAGGTGTAATTATTTTACCTTCAAGATTAGCGTATGCTCGAAACAAGTATTACATTTCAGGAACAGGATTATCTGAGTATTCTGGGAACAGAGATCGCTCTTTTATCTTCAATTTTGAATTACCAAAAATCGAAAAAAGAACAAAAAAATAATCTTCTATTAATAAGATATTCTTTCAAAAACCATCCTCATTGATGGTTTTTTTTTATCTTTAATTTTTAAAAAATTGTTAGAATTTAAACCTAAGAAATGAGTATAATAAAATCCATTATAGACAATGACTTCTATAAATTCACCATGCAATTTGGGGTTACAAAATTGTATCCAGATGTAATGGCTCGTTATAAATTTATCAACCGAGGTGAACATGAATTTCCAAATGGTTTTGCAGAAGAATTACAAAATGAAATCAATGCAATGGCTTCGTTAGCACTTACAAAAGATGAAAAAGAATTCTTTTCTACAAATTGTCCCTATCTAAGCCCTGCTTATTTAGACTTTTTACAAGGATATCGTTATGATCCTGCAGAAGTTAAAATCTCTCAAAACGGATCAGATGTTGAAGTTCTTGTTGAAGGATATTGGTACCGAACAATTTTATGGGAAGTTCCTATTCTTTGTCTAATTAGTGAAATTTTTTACAAATTAACCAACGCTCAACGCATCTCAAACGGAGAAATAACAAAACGAACAAGCGATAAAGTCGATTTATACAATCGTCTTGGTGTGACAGTTGCAGAGTTCGGAACACGTCGTCGTCACAGTTACGAAGTACACGATATTGTCATGAAAGAGCTTACTAATCACAAAGGAAAAAGTTTTGTTGGAACATCTAACGTTCACTTTGCACACAAATATGGCGTAAAACCAATTGGAACACATGCGCACGAATGGTTTATGTTTCATGGTGCTCGTTACGGGTTCAAAATTGCCAATTCGATTAGTTTAGACCGCTGGGTGAAAGTATATTATGGTGATTTAGGAATTGCTTTAACTGACACCTATACTTCAGATATTTTCTTTGGACAATTTGACAAAAAATTATCGAAATTATTTGATGGTGTTCGTCACGACTCTGGAGATCCAATAGAATTTGGCGAAAAAACAATTGCTCACTATGAAAAAATGGGAATTAATCCATTATTCAAAACTATAATTTTCTCAGATGGATTAAATTCTGAAAAAGTAGAAGTAATTACAAAAGCATTTAAAGATCGTATTGGGTTATCGTTTGGTATTGGTACAAATTTAACAAATGACACCAATCTTCGTCCAATGAATATCGTAATGAAATTAACAGAAATTTCTTCGATTGATATTAAATGGACTGGTGTTGTTAAACTTTCTGACGAAAAAAATAAACATACAGGAACACCTCGAATGATCGCTTTGGCCAAAGAAATGTTGGATTTAGATGACATCCCCTCACATGAGGCACCAGAAAATGATTAAAAATTAATATTACAATAAAAAAAGGAACTCAATTGAGTTCCTTTTTTTTATCTATTGAATCAAATATTATTTATTCATTAAATCTTCGATTTCTTCTGCTTCTAATGGAATATTCTGCATCAAATTGAACGGATTTCCTTCTTTTTGAATAACGTAATCATCTTCTAAACGAATTCCAAAACCTTCGGCAGGAATATAGAATCCTGGTTCGTTTGGGGTGTTGAGTAGCATTTGCAATTTGGATGCCAACCTTTCCAATCAAATGATGTCA
>NZ_CALGVK010000139.1:0-1592 GCF_937930195.1 uncultured Empedobacter sp. | reverse complement strand
GCATCACGCTCCGTTTCTGGATCACCAACTAAAACAGAAATATTCAATTCTTTACTCAAACGTTTTCCAATTTCTTGTAACAACGTTGTTTTTCCTGATCCTGGAGACGAACAAACATTGATGATACAAACATCTTTCAGACGTTCGCGAATTGCATTTGCAACATAATCGTTGGCTTTTAATAAATGTAAAGTTGTGTTGTCGCATTGAACAGATCCTACTCTATTCCCAAGACTTTTTGGATTTTGTGTATTTGTTGACATAATTGAAATATGTTTAATGATTATTTATTTTTAAAGATGACTTGCGAGATAAAAAGCTCATTTCCTTTGACAATTGTGCTGGATGGTGTTGAACAATCTTCGCAAACAAATTTGTGATAGTTGACTTTGAAATTTTTGTGACATTTTTCGCAATACGCTACAATTTCATTGACCAAAACCTCTAGCTCGATTTCATTATAATTTTGGTTATCAGCTATAAATGCATCAAATGCATTTTGAATTAAAACAGGTTGAACATTTGATAAAAGTCCAGCTGTAATTTGAACTTTTTCTATATCTTCTATCTTCGAATCATAGTGCTCGTTCAACGTATCAAATATGTCTTTGACAATACTTAATTCGTGCATAATTTTTAATTTTTGTGAATAGATTACCTCTTTCTAAACAAAATGAATGCTTAGAAAATAGTTATATATAAGGAAACTTCGTGTTTATCAGATAAATGGTAAACCGTAGATATAATGCTACAAAAGGCAAATTTTATTAGTTGAAGTAAAAAATAAATCAGAAAAAACACGAACACAAATCTGCTGATTAAAATTAAATTTAACATCTGCGTTGATAAATTCATCAAAAGAAAAATCATTCGTTTTAGACTCTTCTATCATTGTGTTGAATATCACTTTCTCTGAATCGTGAAATTTTGAAGTTAGATTTTCGACATTTTTAGGTGCATGATTTTGATTTGTTTTGTTGACATTAACTAACAGAACAAATAAAAGAAGTACAGCTGCTATGTAACTAATCGCTTTCATTTCGAGTGTAAAGGTACTACAACATTCTACCTAAAGGATTATTCAAAATAGAGGATAAATGTTCAAAAACGTTACAAATCAATAAAAATTATGTCGTTTACAAAAACGAATTTAAAATTGTTTGTCGATACATTTTTATTGTTTTACAATAAAAATGTTTTGCAATTCAAAATATTTATATTTAATTTGAAAAATAAATAATTACTAAATATGGAAACTAAATCTAAATTTTATTTAAAATTAATTGGAGTATTACTAATTACTCTTCCTTATATTGATTTCTTTTTTAACAATGGATTAAATGATTTCAAAAGAGGTTTTAATAAAGGTGAAGCCGAAGGAAATTATGAATATTTTAATATCATCCCAAAAAATAGTGATAATAATACTATTTCTATTCCAAGAATAGATGGGAACATTTTAACAAACGAAATTAGCTTAGAAGTATATACTGATAGAAGTTTAGACATTTACCCATTTTATATTTGGGTTTTATATTTACTTTTAGGCGTTGTAATAATTTTTTATTTATTTTCTACAATTCGATTAATTA
>NZ_CALGVK010000138.1:0-29312 GCF_937930195.1 uncultured Empedobacter sp. | reverse complement strand
GCACTTGATTACGGCTCAAGAGGTTACAGGTTTGAATCCTGTCTCGGTCACAAAAGCAAAAGCTCATCAAAATTTGATGAGCTTTTTTGTTTTAATACACTTCTGTTTCTTGTGGAATTTCCTCTAATTTTTTCTTTTGTTTTGACATAAAAAAGATACAATTCCCGAACCAGGTTAACCAAAAAATATAAAATCCAAAATGAAATGTTTTCTTTAGTAATCGATGCGATGTTTCTGTGAAATCATAATATGTATAAATTAATCCTATTATTCCTATCGAAAGAAAGATGAATGGCAATAACAATTGTTTCAAACGTTTGGTTGTTTTCATTTTCCAAACAGATAACACCACAAAAATTATCGCTTGAATCGCAAATAATAAAAGTGCTGTTTTCCACCACGATTTTAGAATAGTGTATTCGTTGTAAATAATCGTGATTCCGACTTTTCCGATGAATGACATTTTCGAAATCATGATTCCAGAAAGCAAAGAAGAAAAAGCTAAGATTAGTAAATGTATAATTTTGTTTTTCATTTGATTTAAATCAAAAAGTTAAATAAATTAATTGTTTAAATATCGTCTAAGTTCTCGATACGATTCATATCAGAATCACTAGAACTGACGAAATCATCGTAATAAAAATATTAAATAAGTTATTCCAATTATTAAACCAATCAGAACTGGAATTCCGATTATTAAATTATAAAAATCATTCGTACCAGATTCTGAATTTGAGAATTCATCAAATTTTAGTTTAGGTTTAAAGATTTTAATGATAATAAATCTTATTGTTAATCCTATAAAACCTCCAATAAATTCAAAAAGAATATATCCTAAAATTTCGAAAATCACTTGCATACAAATAATTTATATCCTAATATAATCAAAAAAAAGCCTTGCAAATGCAAGGCTTTTAAATATTTTAAAGAAATTGATTCTTATAAGTTAATTGAGAAATCCATTAATTCGTGGAATTTTCTTAATCTATCGATTAAACCCTCTCTATCTAAAGCTTCTAAAGATTCAGTTCCGAATTTTTCACAAGTTACAGATGCTAAAGCAGATCCATAAACGATTGCACGTTTCATATTATCGAAAGAAAAATCATTTGTTTTTGCTAAATATCCTGAGAATCCTCCTGCGAATGTATCTCCTGCTCCTGTTGGATCAAAAACATCTTCTAATGGTAAAGCTGGAGCAAAGAAAACTTGTTCATCTTGGAACAATAAAGCACCGTGCTCACCTTTTTTGATGATAACCGTTTTAGGACCAAATGTCATAATTTTTTTAGCTGCTTTTACTAAGCTGTATTCTCCTGACATTTGACGCGCTTCTTCATCATTAATAGAAATCACATCAACATCTTTGATGACATCCATTAATTCATCCCAAGCACAATCCATCCAAAAGTTCATTGTATCTAAAACAACCAAACCTGGACGTTGATCTAACTGCGTTAAAACTCCTTTTTGTACCAATGGATGTAAGTTACCTAACATCAAAACATCTGGAGATTTGTAAGTTTGAGGAACAACTGGATTAAACGTTTCTAATACATTCAATTCTGTAGCTAATGTATCACGTGTATTCAAATCGTTGTGGTATTTTCCTTCCCAGAAGAATGTTTTTCCATCTTTTACGATTTCCATTCCATCTAAATTGATTCCTTTCGAACGTAATAAATCAATGTATTTTTGAGGAAAATCTCCTCCAACAACTGAAACAATAGCTGTATCTACGCCTAATAGAGAAGACGCCATTCCGATATATGTAGCGGCACCACCTAAGATTTTATCTGTTTTCCCAAAAGGAGACTCTAATTTATCAAAGGCAACTGTACCAACTGTTAATAAACTCATTTTGTATATTCTAAATTAAATAATTTGCAAATGTATTGAATTGATTTGAATTAAGGCATAATGCCTATTTATTATTTTTAATTTAATCCCTTCTTAACTGCTTGTCCATTAAAAAATTACGATTAAATTATCACAAATATTTATAAAGCATTAGCTAAATCTGTAAACGCAACCTCTGTTTGTTCACCAGAAATCATGTCTTTTACTGTTGCTTTTTGTTCTGCAATTTCTTTCTCACCTAAAAGAATTACTTTTTTAATTCCTTTTTTATCAGCATATCCCATTTGCTTTTTCATTTTCGCATCATCAGGATAAACCTCCGTATTAATACCTTGTTGACGTAATTGTTTCACCAATTTCATCGCAACTGCAGCTTCTGTTTTTCCAAAATTAATGAACAATGCCTGAATATTCGTTGAATCTTCCAAAGCTGGAAATAGATTATTTTCTTCTAAAACTAAATAAATACGATCTAAACCAAACGAAATTCCAACACCAGAAATATCTTTCAGACCAAAAATGCCTGTCAAATCATCGTAGCGACCTCCACCACCAATAGATGATGAGAATTCTCCGATTTTTGCTTTTACTTCGAAAATGGCTCCAGTATAGTAATCTAATCCTCGAGCTAAAGTTAAGTTCAAGAATAATTCGGCAGATTGTAATCCTAAATTTGCTGTTTGCTCAAAAACAAATTCTAATTCTTCGATACCTTTTAATCCAGTTTCAGACGATTTTAAAATATCTTTTAACTGCGCAAATTGCGTTTTATAATCTCCTTTCATAGAGAATAAAGGTGACAAAATCTCGATTGCAGCTTCCGAAATTCCTTTTCCTCGCATTTCTTCTTTTACCGCTTCTTCCCCAATTTTATCTAACTTATCCAAAGCAACTGTAAAATCAATCAATTGAGCCGAAATATCTGCTACTTCTGCTAAACCAGATAAAATTTTACGGTTATTGATATGAATTTCAACTGGCGCTTTCAGTTCTGTAAAAACAGTATCGTATAACTGAACAAAATCAACCTCTTGTAACAGAGAATCTGAACCTACAACATCCGCATCACATTGAAAAAACTCTCTGAAACGCCCTTTCTGAGGACGATCTGCACGCCAAACAGGTTGAATTTGGTAACGTTTGAACGGAAATGTAATCTCATTTTGGTGTTGTACTACGTAACGTGCAAAAGGCACTGTTAAGTCGTAACGCAACGCTTTTTCTGAGATTTGAGATGTGATTTTTTGACTATTTCTATCTGTTAATAATTGTTCATCAACTTTCGCTAAATAATCACCAGAATTTAAAATCTTAAAAATTAGTCGATCCCCCTCTTCTCCATATTTCCCTGTTAAGGTTGATAAATTTTCGAATGATGGAGTTTCGATCGGAGAAAATCCGAATAACACGAATTGTTTTTTAATCGTGTTGATAATATATTGACGACGATTCACTTCTAAAGGAGAGAAATCTCTTGTTCCTTTTGGAATCGATGGTTTTTGAATGGCCATTTTTCTAAATCTTACTTATAAAGATACAAAAATACATCATTTTGATTTTTAACCCGACATTTTAGGAATAAATCATTGATTTAGAAAATATTTATCTGTGCATCACATTTTATTGCATCATTTTTGAACAAAAATCTTTTCTCGAATTGATGATTTTAATAAAAAAGAGGTAAACTTCAAACTTCATCCATCGTAATTCTAATTCGTAAATTAAATCGTAATTTTGCCTTATGTATTTAAAAGAACTTAAAGCAAGACAATTCAAGAATTTTGATGAAAATAATTTCGAATTTTCCTCAAAAATTAATGCATTTGTGGGACAAAATGGAAAGGGAAAAACCAATGTGTTGGACGCGATTCATTATTTGGCTTTAAGCAAATCGTATCTCAACCATTCGGATGCGATGAACATACAATTTGATTGTGATTTTTTTACATTAGAAGGCACTTTTGATAAGAATGAAGCAGATGATGTTATTTTCTGTTTGGTTCGTTCTGGTCAACCCAAACAACTAAAACGAAATTCGAAGTCATATGATCGTATATCGGATCATATCGGTCAATATCCTTTGGTCATGATTTCGCCTTATGATAGCGATTTGATCAAGGAAGGAAGTGAAGTTCGTCGAAAGTTTTTGGATAATATTATCTCGCAATCGAACAAGCAATATTTAGCTGATTTAATGCGATACAATAAAGTATTAGTCCAACGAAATGCTTTACTAAAATATTTTGTTGCCAATAATACGTTTGACGCTTCATCGTTAGAAATTTATGATGAAGAGTTGATTCATTTGGGTAAAAAAATACACGAAACTCGAAAAGAATTTATAAAAACTTTTTTAGACGCTTTCCTAAAATATTACAACGAAATTTCGGAAGGACGAGAAAAAGTAAATATCGAATATGTTTCGCAATTAAACGATGCACCTTTTGAAAAGGTTTT
Source organism: uncultured Empedobacter sp. (assembly GCF_937930195.1). Lineage (NCBI taxonomy): Bacteria > Pseudomonadati > Bacteroidota > Flavobacteriia > Flavobacteriales > Weeksellaceae > Empedobacter > uncultured Empedobacter sp. The sequence goes on along the minus strand of NZ_CALGVK010000138.1, from coordinate 24,995 downwards.
AAAAGATGCTTTATACAAAGATCGTTCAGCTCAATATTCGACAGCTGGAATTCATAAAGATGATTTGTTGTTTACAATCACCAATTATCCCATCAAAAAATTTGGGTCGCAAGGTCAACAAAAATCCTATTTAATTGCGTTGAAATTAGCTCAATTAGAAGTGATAAAAAATTCGCTCAACATTACACCTTTGTTATTATTGGATGATATTTTTGATAAATTAGACGAACATCGTGTAACACAATTGATTAAATTAGTGAACGAAGAACGTTTTGGTCAAATTTTTATTACCGATACACATCCCGAAAGAACTGAACAAATCATCAAACAAATTAACGCTGAAAGTAAAGTTTTCCGACTATGAAAAAGTATGAAAAACGAAGTAATCAACAAACGCTTGGTCAAGCTTTAGAGCATTTCATTAAACAAAATGGAAAAGAAGAATTGATTTGGGAAGTGAAGGCTGAAGAAGCTTGGCGAACTGTTATGGGCAAATTTTTTGAAAAATATACCGATCGTGTTGAAGTAAGACAACGCACTTTATATGTTAAAATTAATTCCCCTGCAATGCGTCATGAATTGATGATGGGAAAATCTAAAATCATTGCAAATATTAATGAGGAAATCAAAAAAGATTTTTTGGTTGATGTAAAAATTTATTAGAAAATGCCTTACATAGAACACTCAAACTATCCGAAACCCAGTTTTCTGAATCGAAATTCGCATTATTCTACGATCTATCCTGCTAAATTTAAAAAATATCCCGTTCCAACCTATACACGAGAAAAAATCGCCACAGAAGATGGTGATTTTTTGAATTTGGATTGGCGTTTTCAAGAAAATAAAGATCAATTAATCATACTTTTTCATGGTTTAGAAGGCGATTCGAAACGAACCTATCTAAATTCGTGTTCAGACTTCTTTTATAAAAAAGGCTTCAATATTTTGGCTTGGAATCATCGTTCGTGTGGTGGTGAGATGAATAAAACATTGCGTTTGTATCATCATGGTTCGATTGACGATGTTCATTGTGTGATTGAAAAAGCAATAAACGAAAATTATAAAAATATTTATTTGATTGGCTATTCGATGGGAGGAGCTTTGGTGTTAAATTATTTGGGTAATTACACCATCAATGAACGTATAAAATGTGGGGTTATTTTTTCTGCTCCAATTTCGCTGAAGTCTTGTGCAGATGAATTAAAGAAATTTCCAAATACTGTTTATTTCAAAAACTTCAAGAGAACACTTGCACAAAAATTTGCAGAAAAAGCCAAACAATTTCCTGGAAAAGTGAATGAAGAAATGATTGATAAAATCAAAACTTTTGATGAAGTCGACGATTATTTTACAGCACCAATGCATGGTTATCAAAACAAAGAAGAGTATTATACTAAGGCTTCTCCAGCAACTGTTTTGAACCGTATCACAACACCTTGTTTGATTGTAAATGCTGCAAATGATCCTTTTTTGGGGGATGAGTGTTATCCTATTGAGCGATTAAAAAATCATTCCTACTGCACTTTCGAAATGCCTAAATATGGTGGACATTGTGGATTTCCTTTAAAGGATAATTCTCACTCTTGGTCTGAGATAAGGGCTTATGAATTTATAAAGAGTTTGTAAAATAATACGCATAAAAAAACCTCGAAGTAAACTTCGAGGTTTTTGTTATTTATAGGTATGGAGTTATTATAACTCGTACCCTGGATTTTGTTTAATTAACGTTCCATCAATATTGATTTCCGCTCTTGGAATAGGGAAAGCAATAAGTGCTGGATCTACCGTTGTTGGAACATAAGATTTATCTCCCCAACGTAATAAATCCCATTGTCTTTGTCCTTCTCCCATTAACTCACGTGCACGTTCATCTTTAAGATCGTCCATTGTTACTGTTGTAACAGGTTCTAAACCTCGTTGAGTAATTAACGTATTGAAATATGTTACAGCTTTAGCAACATCACCACCGTTTAATTCAGCTTCAACACCGTTTAATAAAACCTCTTCATTTCTGATCATTTTGATGTTATCATTTCCTGAAATATTTGTGTATTTACCAGTAATGAATCCTTTTTCATTAATTAATGATTTTCTAATGTCAGATGCTTGATACAACTCATCAGCCACGCCTGCTTTAAGTTGAATATTAGCGTACCCTCTTGGGTTTAATCTATATCCATAAGATGTAGTTCCTAAAGACGATACTTGTCCAACTGCTAATTCGAAAATTGAATTTGAAGCTGCTCCATTTAACGTATAGTTAAAAGATTCTTTTAATAAACCTGAAGCAATTGGAGTTGTATAACCCTCTGCAGCCAATTCATTTGTTAAAGTTCTAACTTTAGCGTAATCACCTTTGTATAAGTAGAATCTTGACATTAAAGCTTTCAAAGCAGGAACACCTAAATCAGTTTTTGTTAATCCTGATCCTGTATTATTTGTCATTAATTCTAAAGCTTTTGTAAAATCTGCATCGATTTGTGCTTCAGTTTCAGCAATTGTTGCACGAGCCATTTTAGCTTTTGGATCAAATTTAGTTGGAATAACAATTCCTAAGTCTCCACCTGTATATTTTTGACCATAAAGTCTCAATAAGTCGAAGAATGCAATTGCTCTTAAACCATAAGCTTGTCCTTGAGAGAAAGAAGCTTTTGATCGATCTAAATCTGTACCATCTAATGTTGCAATATCAGTATTAATAACAATGTTTGTTTTCGCCACCATTGCATAGATTTGATTCCATGTACTTGTTGCGTAACCATCTGTTGATAACATTGTATAGTTTTGTACATTTTGGTAGTATCCTCCAGCTAAATTACTATACATATTGTCTGATCTTACTTCTCCGTATGCTAAGAAATCTGCTCCATAATATGTGTTTGCTCTCATCGATACATATGCACCTCTTACGAAAGCTTGAACTTCTTGTAAACTTTTTAAAGGAGCCTGTTCAACATCTTGGTGAAATTCTCTTTCAACGAAATCATCACTACACGATACATTGAATGATAATATCGATGCCGTTATGAATGCTATACTTAATAATCTTTTTTTCATTTTAATTTTTTTTTAGAAACTAACGTTAACACCTAATAAGAATGTTTTTAATACAGGTAAACTAAAGTTTGTGTACCCAGCAATGTTAGTTTCTGGATCAAACTTCAATCTATCATCAAAATTGTGTGTCCAGGCGTTATTTGCCATCACATACATTTGAACTGAATTAAGTCCAGTTCCTTGCAACATTTTAGAGTCAAATGTATAGGCTAATCTTGCGTTACTTAAACGAATGTAATCTGCATCATACAAGAAGCGTGTAGAAGCCGCGTTTGATCTTTTATTTCCTCCATAAACTGGTTTTGGATTAGAAGCTGTTGTATTTTCAGGTGTCCAATAATCTCCCATTACATCTCCATAACCAGGGTAGTTTGCTGTATATTGTCCATCACTAAAAGCGTAAGAAGACCAATCGTCATAGATTTTCCCTCCAAATCCGTAGGTGAATTGTAAATCTAATGAGAATCCTTGGTAAGATAATGTTGTATTAAGACCTCCAAACACATTACTCATAAATGAACCTTGTACTTCTTGTACAGCTTCATTATAGTTATTTGTTGTTGCTCCATCTTTACCGTTAATGTACCATAATGGATCACCAGTTGCAGCGTCTACACCAGCCCATTTTCTTAAATAGAATGTACGAACACCTTCACCTTCTCTCATGATAGTAGTTGAAGTTTTTACTTCACCACCATATAAATCTGTAATTTCGTTATTTAACGTATATACGCTAATACCTAAATTCCAGTTAAATTGATTACGGTCTCCTCTAAAGATATCAGCATTTAAAGAGAATTCGAATCCTTCGTTTACTAACTCTCCAATATTATCAACGTAAGAAGTCATTCCTTGAGATCCTGAAATTGGAATACTAGAAATTAAGTCTTTTGTTTTCTTGTTGAAATATTCAGCAGAGAATTTAATACGATCATTTAAGAATCCGAAATCAATCCCTACGTTGAATGGATTAACAGTTTCCCATGACAAGTTTGGATTAAACACTCCTGAATAATTTGCTCCTGCTGCATCATTGTAATTCGAATTAAATGAATATAATCCATAAGGATTTGCAGATACTTGGTTACCAATTTTACCGTAAGATGCTCTTAATTTCATCATCGATATAGCGCGGCTACCTTTAAGCATTCCAATTCTAGCTAAATCAACACCTACTCCAGCAGACCAGAAATCTCCTTCTTTTTGACCTGGCATAAATTGAGATAAAATATCACGACGATAAGAAGCGTCTACTAAAATTAATCTGTCATAATCGTAGTGTGCAGTAGCTGCATATCCCCAACGAGATGAAATACCTCTAGTACCACCATATCCTAATGGCACAACAAAGTTAGTTAATGTCTCTAAGTTAGGAGAACCTACGTTTTGAGCACTCGCATTTAAGAATTTAGAATCAGATTTATATGCTTCTTGAATTAACGAAACACCTACATTATGTAAATCATATTTTTGGTTCCAACTAACAATATTCTGTACGTTGAAATTGAAATATCTACTTACATAAGCATTACTCATCCCGTTTCTAGAAAAACCATCTCCGTGTAAAGGGCTATAGTATCTATCTTCTTCGATATTAATATATTCAGGGGCAAATACTAATGTGTATTTAATATTTTTCCAAATATCATATTCAGCCTTAAAGTTTGCAAAAACTCTTGCAGTCTGAGCTTTACTGTAGTTTAAATCTAATAAAGCAGCTGGATTGAATTGTCCATTTGATAAACGACCACTTGAAGGATCCCAGTAATAAGAACCGTCTGCGTTTCTTACTGGATCTGTTGGTCTATTAAAATATTGAGATAAAATAGGGTTAGCAAATCCTCCTCCATCTGGCAAAGATTTTAAATTACTATAAGACATTTGGATGTCTGTAGATAATTTTAATTTATCAGTTGCTTGGTAAGATAATTTATTTGTGAATGCTAAACGTTTGAAATCAGAATTTTTAATTACAGACTCTTGTTTAAAATAGTTAGCAGAAGCGTAGTAAGATAATCTATCATTAGCTCCAGAAACATTAAAGTCTACATTTTGTTGAAACCCTTTCTTTTGAGTTTCATCTTTCCAATTTGTATCTGCTGTAGAATTATAAATACCAGCAACACTTGCTCCTAAAGCTCCATCTGCTAATGTTTTATAAGTCATTGTCAAATCATCAAACATTCCTGGATTTGCCGCTTGATATCTGTTCATTACACCTACAGCTAAATACTCTTTGTATTCGTTAGCAGTAAATGGTCTGTACCCTTCAACTGCACGGTCATTCCATCCAATAGATGAAGAGAAGTTAAATTTAGCAGCACCTTTTCTTCCTGATTTTGTTGTAACAATAATTACACCTGCTCCTGCATCAGCACCATATACTGCTGTTGAAACGGCATCTTTTAAAACAGTTACACTTTCGATATCATCAGGATTCATACTTGCTAAAATGTTACTTGTAGTATTATTTCTTGTTAAATCACCACTTGAAACACGTACTCCATCAACAATCCAAATTGGGTTTGTACTACCGTTAATAGAAGAAATACCACGTACACGTACATTAGCCATACCTCCTGGTTGCCCTGAAGCATTACCTGTTTGTACCCCAGACACACGTCCTTGTAACATTTTATCTACAGAAGCAACTGGAAGGTCTTCAATAGATTTTGATGTCATTGTACTTGTAGCACCTGTTATTTCTTTTACAGTTTTTGTTTGACCAAAACCAATAACAACAACCTCGTCTAAATCTTTTGTTTCATCAGCAAATTTTAAAGCTCCTAAGTTAGTAGAAGTTACTTTAAATTCTTTTCCATTGATAACTAATGTATCTCCTACTTTAGCATCAATGTTAAAATTCCCATTCTCGTCTGTATATGCAACTTTATCAGTACCTTTTACAGTAACCTCTACGTCAGACTCTGGGAAATTGTTGGCATCGTTAACTACACCCGTTACTTGAGCAAAAGCCATTGTTCCTAACCCTAGGAAAGCTAATAAGCCCAAAGATGTTAATCTTCTCCTCATAGTTTTATATTTTATAACATTTTGGACAAAACTCTAACTTTTTTTTAAGATTTCCAAAAACTTAAGGTTTTTTTTTATTTATCAAGTATACAATATAAAATAGCTATATTATACTAAATAACAACAATTATATTCAAAAAATATCACTAAATTAAATTAATTGCATGTCGTTAATAAATAAAACTTATCTTTAATATTCTTTTTTACATTATTGATTTTAACTTTACCATTAATTTAATCTTAAAGTTTCATAATATTTACAAAAAAAATGGCTATCTAAAAAGATAGCCATTTTGGTATTTAACAAGTTTATTAAAAATCTTTATATATTAATAACCTGGAGTTTGCGTCATATTTGTATTTAAATTTAATACAGATTGAGGAATTGGAAATTGCCATTTGAAATCACCAGCTTTTAATGTTAATTCAGAAGAAGGTGTACCAGTACCATCTGCTAAATATCCATTTCCACTTCTTTGGATACCACTTGTGTAAGCTGAAGAAATTCCACTAACACCTTGTAAACGTTTTAATGTGAACCAACGGTCACCGTTTTCGAAAGCTAATTCTTTGCGACGCTCTAATTGGATTGCATCAAAAATAGCAGCTCCTGTTTCTCCTCCTTCGTATGAAGAGTAACGTACATCTCTCAATTTATTAAGAGTTGTTAATGCACTTGCACTGTCTCCTGCTAAATATTGAGCTTCCGCTAAATTTAAGATTGCTTCTTCAACACGTAAATAACGACCGTTATTTAATCCTAATTTAACTTTACCATTGATGTATTTATTAACAGCAATTACTTGTTGATAATCATGATTAGAAGGGGTAAAAACTTTGAAATATGCATTAACACGCTCAGGTTCTGTTTCTTGATTGTATAAAGCATAAAAATCTTTGTCTACCGCGTATTCAATTACAATATTTTCATCAGTTGCTCCTTGACTAAAATTTGTACCAATTGTAGGATCTCCAGAATTAACAAATGGAATTTCGAATAATACTCCATTGCTATTATTAGATGTCCACAACGCTGCTAATTCAGAAGGATTAGCTGGTGCTACTGCATCAACAGCAGGTTGTGTAAATTCGATTGCTTTCTTGTAATCTCCTTTGTATAAATATATTTTACCTAATAAAGCTTGAGCTGCATATTGATTAATTACAGACGCTTCTTTTGTTGCTTTCAAATTTGGAATAGCTGCTTCTAAATCTGCAATCATTTTATCGTACGTTTCTGCAATTGTAGCATCACGTTTAGGCATTGCTTTTGGATCATATTGATCGATATATGCAATACCTACAGTTGTAGGTGCATCTGCAGATTGTGTAGGAATTTCGGCATACGTGCGAGCTACCTCAAAGTGTGCTAATGCACGAACAGCTTTTGCTTGAGCGACAACATTATTCTTGAAATCACCATCAGGTAAATTATCTGCATTAGCTAAAATAATATTGGCTCTTGAGATAATATTGTATGATGTTGAATAAATACTTGTTGGTACAGAGTTAGAATTATATGCCCATGTATGCGCTCTTTGTCCTGAACGACGTCCATTAGGATCTAAGATTAAGTTGTCAGACATAATATCACCAACTGCGATAATATCACTTGCATTGCTTAATCCTGCATAATAACCTGCTTGACCAAAACCTTTGTATACTCCATTTAATGCATTGGTAAAATCAGATTCTGTTTTGTAATAATCTGAAACTTCAATAGCGTCGAATGGTTTTTGATTGATATCATCATCACTACATGATGTAAAACTTAATGCACAAGCTAATAATGATAATACTAAAATATTTTTTTTCATTTTGTTACAATTTTTTAGAATGATACATTAAATCCGATTGAAAAAGAACGAACTAACGGATAAGAGAACGCTGTAAATGAGTTAGATACATATCCTGATGATCCTGCCGCACTACTTTCACTTGTTCCTGTACCAGCAATTGGGTTACCATGGTAATTTGTCCACAATGCTAAGTTTTGTACTTGAGCAAACATTCTTAAATTTTTAACAAAAGTACCTTCTACTAACTTAGAGAAATTGTATCCTAATGATAAACTACGGAATGCGATATAATCTGAGCTCTCTAAATATTTTGTAGAATATTCTGGCCCTGTTGTATTAGGCATTGCAAATGCTGCATGATCACCTGGTTGTTTCCAGTAATTTGCTGCTTCTACCACGTGGTTATCTAAAGATGTTGGATCTGTTAAGTATGCGTATGTGTTGTTGTACATGTATCCACCTGCTGAGTATGTAAAGTCTGCATTAATGTCAAATCCGTAGAATTTTGCATTCAATCCGAAACCTCCCATTAATTTTGGAAGTGGCGTTTTATTTGTTGCAACAGCGTCACCACCATCATAAACATCCGTTATGTTTCCGTCTTTATCAAAGTACAAATCTTTACCCGTATTTGCGTCAACACCTGCATGTTTTACTAAATAGAATTGGTAAGGTTTACCACCTGATACATGAATCATACTTTCGTAAGAATCAGACATGATCAATGAATTTTGACCATCTGCTAATTCATTAACTTTGTAATTTAAGTTTGTTACGTTACCGTAGAAAGATAAATCAAAGTTTTTAGAACGAATTACATCATAGTTTAACTCTAACTCAACACCTTCTGTTTTAATTTCTCCAGCATTAACAGTTGTTATATATCCTCCTGCTTCTGCAGATAGTTGTTTGTTAAAAATAAAGTCTGAACGTAATTCATTGAAATATGCAGCAGAACCTGTTAAACGACTTCCAAAGAATCCGAAATCAACTCCTACATTAAATTTCTTGTTAGTTTCCCAAGTTGCATTAACATCAGCTAAGTTAGTTGTAGGAAAACTTGCAGGATTACCATTATAAGTTCCTAAGATATTCATCAAGTTCATATTTGCATAACGTGCCAAACCTGAGTCATCTCCTACTTCACCGTATGATGCTTTAAGTGTTAAATTACTAACTGCTTTTGCATCACGTAAAAAGTTCTCTTTTGCTAAATTCCAACCCAAAGCAACACCCCAGAATGTTCCATATTTATTATCTAACCCTGCTAAAGAAGTACCGTCACGACGAACATAAGCATCTACAAAATATTTATTTGCAAAGTCATAAGATGCAGCTCCTAAATAACCAAATTTAGACACTCTCCATCTTTCTGATTTCGAATCTTGTTCGATTAAAGTTGCCAATCCTTGTGTTTGTAAATAGTCGTTAGGGAATCCAAGTCCGTACAATGTCATCGAATATAAACTTTGGTTAATATATTCTGTTGCAGCTGTTACGCGTAAGTTATGTTTTCCAAAACTATTTTCGTAAGAAACCTCATTACGCCAGTTGTAATCGAAACGATCTGTACTTCTATCTGTTTTAGCACCAGCATCACCTAATAATTCAGATAATAACGCAGATGGTTTTAGGAAGTTTTCATATTGTGTGCGGTTATATGTTGCACCAAAAGTTGTACGTGCTGATACATTTTTTGTAATATCAGCTTCTACAAATCCAGTCCCATAAATACGTAAATATCTTGTTTCAGCATCAGTATTTTCCATCTCATCTGCAACAGGGTATCCCATGTAGTTTGCATTTGGATTGTAGATACGATCTCCTTGTTCATCTAATGCATAATCACCGTTTGCATCCATTTGATAGAATGTTTCGTATGGGCGATTCATTAATGTATTAAAGAAAGGTGATTGTGCATTCACACGGTCACGAGGAGAATCTAAAGTTGTATAAGATCCATTTACATTAACACCGTAACGTAACCAATCTTTTACTTTAGTTGTATTATTAAATGTTGCAGAAATTCTTTCTAAACCATTATAATACTGTACAGCACCCTCGTTCTTATCATATCCAATAGAAAAATTATTTGATGATTCACCATCATTTTTACTAATCGAAACAAAGTGAGATGATGTTAAACCATTTTTGTATAAATCATCAGACCATTTGTGGTCATTCTTAGATAAACGTGCTATTTCTTCTGAAGTACGAGCTTGCCCTAATCCTAAATTAGGAATAGTACTTAAACTATTTTGGTAATTTAACAATTGCTCGGCATTCATCAAATTAATATTTGGCAAGTCAACCATATCGTTAACTCCAATACGAGACGAATAGCTTACAATTGCTTCACCTTTTTTCGCAGATTTAGTTTTCATGATGATTACACCGTTCGCTCCACGAGATCCAAAGATTGCTAATTGAGAAGCATCTTTCAATACCTTCACTTCTTCGATATCTGCAGGGTTAATTGCATTAACATCAGAAGCTGTCATATACGTACCATCAACAACATATAATGGAGATTTTACACCACCATTCAAACCAATTGCTCCACGAATTGTAACGTTAGCAGTTGCACCAGGAGCACCACTCATTGCTTGAGATGACAAACCAGCCGCTTTACCTCCTAACATTTGGTCAATAGAAACAGAAGGGTTCATCTGTTCTAAATCTTTTGCCTTAACAGTTGTTACACCTGATTTAGATGGAGCGTTGAAAATAGATTTTACAACTACTTCACTTAAATCAACTGGACTACTTGTTGTAGCAGCATACTTTAAAGTTCCTAAGCTATTGCTTGTTACTGTGAATTCTTTCCCATTAATTACTAAAACATCTCCAATTTTAGCATCAATATCAAATTTTCCGTCTAAATCAGTATAGACAACTTTGTCCGTACCTTTTACAGATACTTCTACATCCGATTCCGGAAAATTATCTGCGTCATTTACAACACCTGTTACTTGAGCAAATGCAGCTGTTCCTAAACCAAGGAAAGCCAATAAACTCAAAGATGTGATTCTTCTCCTCATAGTCTTATTTTTATAAAATAGGGGAACAAATCTGCAAATTAAATTTTAGCTAAAAAAACAAATTGATAAATATTTAATATTTTATTAAATCAAGACAAAAAAGATTTTATTTATCAGCTTTAAAATTTGAGAGAATGATAATTTTAGAAAGATTACATTTTTAACAAATATGATAAACATCTATCTGTTTTTATGTTAATTATTTTCAATTACACTAAAATCAATATTGCATAATATTAAAAAAACAATTAATTACAATTGTATTTTTATACGAAGAACCGTTAAAAAATGACACTAAAAATTATCTTTTTCTTAATGGAAAAATAATTTTTAAAATAAAAAAGACGGCTAAAATAGCCGTCTTAAAGTTAAATCAATTAATTGGTCAATTAATCAATTTTGATATTATCGATGATTAAATCGTACGCAACTTCTTTTCCTACTTTTAAAGAAAATAAGTCATTTCCGACTGTTTTTTGAATATCAAGTCCTTCAATATTTAAGGTTACAAGAACCCATTCTCCTTTTGTATCTATTGCACCATTGTATTGGTTATTTTCTGCTCCAGAAACTGTAACTGGTTGATTTGCTAATTCGCCTACATTAAAAGGTGTAAAACCAGTTGTAGATTTGTTTACATTTAATGATAATGATTTTCCTGATTTACCTTTTACATAGAATGTAATTTTCTTCGGATTAGTAGGAAGTTCGTTTGTTAACTTTGCAGTAAATACATAATCGTTACCTGCTGGTGTTCCTTTTATTTGTAATGCATTCGAATCATCTCTTCCTAAACCTACAGCACTTGTTGCATAGTCTTTAAGTCCAAATTTTGCGTTAATAGAAGACATAAAATCTGCCCAAACGTTAAAATCAGATCCTTTAAATAACAAGTTAGCAGCTTCTGTATCATTTCCGCCACCTGGATTTTGTCCTCCACCTACATCAAAACGAGGTTGATCAAAGTTGACATCTTTGGTATCACGGATATATACTTGCCAAGTAGACCCATATTTAGAAACTACAACTGTAATAGAACCACTTCCTGTTGGTAATGGCTCGTCTTTCCAATCTGCAAAGTTTGAGTTTCTTAATACTACACCTGAACGGCTTCCTGTTTTATCAACTAATTCTCTGTTCTCTATTTGAGATGCTGTACCATATGTTTTATCAACATCTGGTTGTAAGAATTGTACATTGTTAATCTTAACTAATGTGTTCACATTCTCATTTCTCATTGCCTCTGCTAAACTATTGAACTCTTTTGGCTGAATAGCTTGAATAGGCTCACATGTTTTAACTACATATTTCTCATACTCTGTAAGACCTATACGACCTATATCAAAAGAAGGGTCCACTGATCCGATTTTTACAATACCTGCTCTTGTATCTTGTTGAGCTCTTAAGCCTTTAAGACGAATTTGAATCTTAGAACCTAAAGGGTATTTTGTATATAGATTACCTGCATTAATTTCTATTTGAGTTCCGACAGTTGGATTTACTGGATCATCTTGAATAGAAATTGTTTTGTAGATATTTCCTGTTTCATCGCTTGAAATAACATACGCTTCTAAAATTAAATCATCAAGAATTGCTTTATTCTCATCAACGTTTAATTGATTCGAATTCACTTTTTGCATTAACTCTGGTAAAGTAATATTCGCTGTAGGTAAGTTACACTCGATTGGAGGAGTTGAATAGTCGTCATCTTGTACACACGACTGTGCTGTAAATAAGCCTAAACTTAAGGCTGTAGCTAATGTTATTTTTGATATTGTATTCATTGTTATATTTTCTTTAGTCTTTAATTAAAATCTGAAATAAATGTTTGCAAAATAAGTTGTTCCCATTCCATAGAACATTTTTGGTCCAAACATGCGTTGATAATTTTTATCGATTGCATTGTTGTAGTTACCAATTCTCATTTGTTCAAATCCTCCAGTGACATAACTTTTATTGTTTAAAACATTATTGATCGTTCCTGAAATTCCTGCAGAATATTTACCAATACGGAATGTTTTTCCTAAGTTGATATTCAACATAAATTCATCACTAAATTTTTCTTGTTTTAACACTTGTTTCAATCCTTCTTCAGTTACATTAGGCACAACTGCACCTTGAGCACCTGTAACAAAACCGCTTGTTCTACGGTATGGAGCGATATCAGCATAATTATTCATTAAATAATTCCCTGAAACACCTACCCACCAAAACTTAGGTGCACGATATTCTGCTCCTAAAGAAAATCCTGATTGAGGCCCTGACGCTACTTTATAATTTTCGATATGAGCTGTTCCGAAATTTTTGTAAGGAATACCTTGTACACCAAATTCGTCTGAATATAAATTATAGCTTGGATTATCTTTGTAAATATATTGACCAATAGATGCTACTGCTGATAAAGTAAGAACGGGTAAAACTTGTGCTTCTACAGCCAACTCAGTTCCTAAATATTCTTTACCAACACCAGTCATTACTTCTGATACAAATAATCTACTTTCGTCACTTGTTCCATCGATATAACCAAACGATTTTTCAATTTCATCTTTTGTTCTTGTATAGTATGCAGTAGCACGAGCTTTGATACGTGGCGCTCTTAAAATATATGATAGATCACTTGAGAAAATTTTCGCACTTTCTATTCCATCAACAGTTACATCATTCATACGAGCATTTGGAAAAATTTCATCAGAAGTTGGTGCTTCTGTTTGATACATTACATTTGCTTGCACAAAATTACGTCCGTCTAATTTTACCAAGAAATTAGATTTAACTCCAAAATCTACGAAATCATACGTTTTACTTTTTCCATAAGAACGATCTTTGTACATTTCGTTTTGAAATTTACCATCACGATAGAATTTCGTTAAGGCAGCTTTCATTCCAATCGTAACATCTAAAAATTTTCCTTTGATTTTAGACTGCATATATAAATCTGCATAATCACGGTTAATTTCGTAGTAGTACTCTTGTTTGTCTCCTTTTCCAACTCTATCTCTTTCAGAAGCATCACGGTTATCTAAAAGATTAAAGCGATAATAACGTGCTACACCATTATCTACTATAGAGTTATAATCATCTGTATTCAACACATATTGCGCACCCATTAAATCTTGGATCTCACGATACAATTTAGATTTTGTATTTTGGTAAGATGCTGCGATTGTCAAATCGATATTTGGTGCTAACTCTGTTTGGAAATTTGTGTAAGCAGTAGCTGTTTGATCTTCGTTAACATCAGCTGTCAACCAATATGCTGCTCTTCCTGTAGCACTATTTTCATTAGCTCTATATAAATTACCCCAATTTAACTGAGAAATCTCTCCATTTCTCCATTGACCAAGTACTTTATTGTAGTTTGCTTGCTGAAAATCTGTTGGAATTCCATTGATATTGTTACGATCAAAAAGATAATAACTTGGCATGTTTCCATAATACGTTGGTGATGGATTATTTGCATTAAACCAATCTAAACGAGAACCACTTTCTTTACCAAATTGATACGAAAGTGTTGTTGTCAATTTAGATTTTTCATTAATATTCCAATGGTGCGTTAACATATTTACTGGTTCGAAGGTTTTCTTCACACGTTCGTTACGTTTTTCACCATCTTGCCATCCCCAATACGAATTGTAGTAAATTCCTTTCATATCTACCACTTCTTGTGTATTTGGAGAACCAGTAGAACGACGAGTAGGCGCACCAAAACTTGTCAAGTTTAAGGTATGTTTTTCATTAAACTTTTTCTCTATACCTAAATAGTACGCATAAGCATCATAAAAAGTACCTTCTATAATTCCTTCTTCAGCCCAACGTCTACTTCCTGAAACCATAAATGCCCAACCATTATCCATCAAACCTGTGTTATAGGTTGCCATTACACGATTTCTGTACGAACGATTGGTGTTAGAATAAGCTAAACTTACTCCTTTACGCATTGTCGAAGGACGAGTATCAAAATTTGTTACTCCTCCTAAATCTCCAAAAGCATATTTAGAAGGCTCTAATCCGTATGTTAACTCTTCTGGACGACGAGTAACATCATTTAGACCTCCCCAGTTATTGAAGGTTGCACGTCCATTATCCATTTTGTTCATACGAACTCCATTAAAATGTACGTCATTATATTTGTTATCTAAACCTCTTGGTTTAAACCAATACGAACCTAATTCGTATGCAGATACACGAGCAAAAACGTCGCGTGAAGATTGTAAAAGTCCTGAATTTGAAGCTGTAGAACTTTCATCATCAGATAACTCATCATCTGTTAATGTAATAATACCAACTTCTGCTGTATTTGGATTAAATGTTAATTTAATTTCACCTAAGTCAAGCTCTTTTTGTCCTGCTACAGTGATTTCTTTTTCAAAAGGGTCGTACCCTACGCCATAAACTTGTAATTTGTATGTTCCATCTGGAATATCAACAAACTGAAAATAACCTATACGATCAGTAATCGCAGCATCATTCACTGCGCCTCCGTCTAATCGTACAGTGAGGTTATAAACCTCTTCACCAGTTGCAGCATTTTTAGCCACCCCAGTAACCTTTGTCTGCGCCTGTGCAAAAGCGACAGTTGCAGCAAAGACCGAAAGACTTAACAATAATTTGTTCATTCAAACGAATTTTTATTTATAAATTAGCTATCTAAAAAAAATAGGACAACAAATTTAGTAAATTCATAATTAATAACATATGTTTAAAATTAATAAATCTTTAACTTTATTAATAATCTTTAATTTATTTTTAACGTTAACTACTCAAGCTCAAACTAAATATGCGAGTGCGACAGTCGCTTTTTATAATGTTGAAAATATTTTTGACACCATAAAATCGGTGGGATATATTGACGGAACATTACCATTTAATGATAAAAATTATCATATCCAGATTGCAGAATCTGACATTTCAAAGTACGAAACAGAAGATTTCAAACAAAGTTACACCTACGAAAACATAAAAGGAAAGAAAATTATTCGTCCTTTAATTCTTCAAGAAGAGTTTTTACCAAATGGGAATAAAAGATGGAATACGCAAAAATATTTTCAAAAAATCAATAATATTTCAAAAGTAATTAGCGAATTAGGCGCTGATGTTACAAATACCGCACCTGTAATTGTAGGGATTTGCGAAATTGAAACGAAAGAAGTTTTAGAAGATTTAGCAAACAGTTCGGCTTTAAAAAAATACGATTATGGTGTTGTTCATTTTAATTCATTTGATGCCAGAGGAGTTGACACAGGTTTATTGTATCAAAAATCTCGTTTCAAAGTAATTGAAGCAAAACCTCATCCTATTTTTAATTATGATGCAGATGGTAGACGTCGATACACACGTGATATTTTACAAGTGACTGGATTATTAGATGGAGAAGAAATTACGTTTTTAGTTAACCACTGGCCATCTCGTAGTGGAGGAGAAAAAGCTTCGATGCCAGCTCGTATGGAAGCTGCAAAAGTGATGAAAGGTATTTTTGAAGATTTAAAAGCTCAAAATCCGAATGCAAAAGTAATTGCAATGGGAGATTTTAATGATGATCCTATTTCACCAAGTATCAAAAACACATTCAATCCTGCTGGAGAAATTTCTAAATCAACAGAAAACGGCTACTATAATCCAATGTTACCTTTATACAAAAAAGGAATTGGGACTTTAGCTTATCGTGATGCTTGGAATTTATTTGATCAATTTATATCTACTTCATCATTGGTTACAAAAAACAAAGATTATTCTTCTTATAAAATCTTTAAAACAGAGGTTTTTAACAAAGATTATCTAATTGCAACAGAAGGTGCATACAAAGGTTTTCCAAATCGTATGTGGAGTGGTGATACATATCGTGCAAATGGTTACTCTGACCACTTCCCTGTTTACACAATCTTATTAAAACAAGTGAAATAATATGAATAAATTAGCACAATTATTTGGTCAAAAAAATAATCGTCTTCTTACAATATACACAACTGCTGGGTATCCAAATTTATCGGATACCCCATTTGTTTTAAGAGAATTAAACAAAAACAAAGTTGATATTATAGAAGTCGGAATTCCATATTCTGATCCTTTAGCAGATGGTCCAACAATTCAAGCAACGAGCGAAAAAGCTTTGGCCAATGGAATGACATTGAATATTTTATTCGAACAATTAAAAGATGTAAAGGATGAAATTTCTGCACCTATTGTATTAATGGGTTACTATAATCAAGTCATGACATTTGGATTAGAGAAGTTTTTACAGCATTGTAAAGAGAGTGGTGTTTCTGGATTGATATTACCCGATATGCCTTACGATATTTACTTGACTCAACACAAAGAACTTTTCGAAAAGTATGATCAAAATGTTACGTTCTTAATTACGCCTTTAACAACCGAAAAACGTGTAAAAGAGATCAACGATGCTACTTCTGGTTTTGTTTACATTGTATCAAGTTCTGCGACAACAGGAGCAACAACTTCTAATTATAACGAAGATTTTTTATCAAACATCAAGAATTTAGGGTTAACGAAACCTCATCAAATTGGATTTGGCATCTCGACTAAACAAGATGTAGAAAAAGCATGGGAATTTGCAAATGGTGCAATTATCGGAAGTGCATTTTTACGTGTTTTAGAAAAAGCTGAAGGCAATTATTCTGAAGCGATTAAAAATTATATTTCGAGTTTGAGATAAATTTCAAACCTAAAATCAAGTTTATTATTTAGGTTTTTATATTCCTTTCATTTCCTACGAAAAAACATACAAACAAAAAAGCAAGCCCTCGTAAAGGCTTGCTTTTATATTTGAAACATGTTTTTCTATTTATTCTACAATCAAGATAAAATAGTTCTTTTTACCTTTTTGTAATAACACGTATTTATCTGCTATTAAATTTTCTGTTGTCAATACAAAATCATCTGCAACTTTTTCTTTGTTAACTGAAATTGCATTTGCTTTTAACTCACGTCGCGCTTCAGAATTCGATTTCAAGAAACCTGTTTTATCCGCTAACGCAGCTACAATATCTAATCCTGCTTCGATATCTGTCATCGCTACAGTTGCTTGTGGTACACCTTCGAAAACAGATAAGAATGTTTCTCCATCTAATTCTTTTAAATCTTCTGAAGTCGATTTTCCGAATAAAACCTGAGAAGCCTTTTCTGCTTTTCTCAATTCTTCGACACCATGAACTAAAATCGTAATCTCAGTTGCTAATTTACGTTGTAATTCACGTAAATGCGGTTCTTGACGGTGACGTTCGATCAAATCATCAATCGCTTCTTTTTCTAAGAAAGTATAAATTTTGATGTAACGTTCTGCATCTGCATCTGCTTGATTTAACCAAAATTGGTAAAATTTATACGATGATGTTCTTTTTTTGTCTAACCAAATATTTTCTCCTCCTTCAGATTTACCAAATTTAGAACCATCAGCTTTTGTTGTTAATGGACAAGTAAACGCAAACGCTTCTCCTTGAACTGTACGTCGAATTAATTCTGTTCCTGTCGTAATATTTCCCCATTGATCAGAACCTCCCATTTGCAATTTAACACCTAACTCTTTGTATAAATGCAAATAATCGTAACCTTGAATTAATTGGTACGTAAATTCTGTAAACGACATTCCGACATTAGACTCTGATGAAAGACGCGATTTTACTGAATCTTTCGCCATCATGTAGTTAACTGTAATATGTTTCCCTACGTTACGAGCAAAATCAATAAAAGAGAAATTTTTCATCCAATCGTAGTTATTCACCAATAAAGCTGAATTACCATTGTTCGTATCAAAATCTAAGAAACGAGATAATTGCGCTTTAATTCCAGCTACATATTTATTTAATGTTTCTTCATCTAACAAACTTCTTTCTGCAGCTTTACCAGTTGGATCTCCAATAAATCCTGTTGCACCACCAACCAAAGCAATTGGACGATGTCCGTGACGTTGTAAATGAACCAATAAGAAAATCGGAACCAAACTTCCTACGTGAAGAGAATCTGCAGTAGGATCAAAACCTACATAACCAGAAGTCATTTCTTTATTTAGTTGTTCTTCTGTCCCTGGCATTATATTGTGAACCAGTCCTCTCCAAGTCAATTCTTCAATTAATGGATTCATAGTATATTTAATGTGTTTTTTATCTAAATTTTACGAGTTACAAAGTTACTATTTTTCAGTAATATTAATAGTGAATAAAGAGATAAAAAAAATCAAGGTTTTCCAAATGGAAAACCTTGATTTGAGATATAATTATATGAGGATAAAATTATATTAAAAAAATGTTATGAAGGATTTTGTTCACATAAAGGATTAGAATTTAATTCTGAACGAGGAATAACCCAAGTCCATCTTAAATCTGTAGGCGGAACTTCCCATACGTTGTTTATAACAGCTGCCACAGCACCAGTATCACGACGATTAAGGGCAGATTTTGTACGTTTTAAATCGAAGAATCTGAATCCTTCTCCCCATAATTCGATACGACGGTGTAAATACAACTCGTCTAAATAAGCTTGTCCCGATGTTGTAAATGATGTAAATTCTGTATCTCTTGCTTGTGCTAATTCAGTCAAAACACTCTTAGAACCTGCTTCGTCTCCTAAATAATATTTTGCTTCGGCTTCTATTAGGTACATTTCTGCTACTCGCATAAAAGGAACATCACCCAACGCAACATTATTATCTTTATTTTTTGTTAAAAATTTTTGAGATGTATATGGGTATTTTGAATAACTCGATGGCAAACCTAAGTCTGGATGATTTCCTGTTGGATCAACTACTTGCGCACGAACATCCGATGTTGGAAAAGCAGCATATAACTTATGATTCATCACTTTTGGAGCTTGACGAATTTGTGTTGAGTTATAATTACGAGACATATATGCATGAAAGTTTCCAAAGAAATCAGTTTGATCATCTTGAATTGCAATTCCCCACATCCATTCTTTATTGGTAAAATCATTAAAACCTTTCAGATAATCTTCTGATGGCATCAATGTTTTATTCTTTCTTGCTAAAGCCGCATATTGTGCTGCTTTCGCATAATCTTGTTGCACCAATGCGACACGAGCTTTAAGTCCTTGTACGTTATCTAAAGAAAAATGTGAGTTGTGTAGTTTAGAAATACCTGTTAATTGTTTTTCAGCTTGATCTAAATCTGACCAAATTTGTTTATACACTTCTTCTACTGTAGATCTTTCTTTAGGATCTTCCATTAACTCTGGTGAAGGATCTAAGCGAATAACTACTCCTAATTGAGAATTCGTTTTTCCTGCTTCGTATCTATTAGCATACAATTGAACTAATTGAAAATAGCCAAAAGCTCTGTAAGCATATGCTTGTCCAATTGCATTATTCTTTAATGTTTGATTACCTCCTGCATCTTGCCCATATGTAATAACATTATTTGCATTACGCATCATAGAGTACCAAAAATTCCATGGATAAGCGATATTTCCTGAAGATTCGTTGTTAATATCTAACCATCTCAATGTAGAAACGAACCATCCGTTACCTGTAGAAGGAAACACAACATCATCACCTAATACATCACTTACAATTAATTGGGCTGTATATCCATTTTGACCTTGTGAAGAGTTTTGTCTAACATACATATTTCTATGCATCCCGTTAATAATCGTCATCAAGTTTTCTCCTGTAGAATATGCTGTTTCATCTCCAATTTCTGAAGTAGGAATTGTATCTAAGAAATCATCAGCACATGATGTTAAGGATAGAGAAGTCCCTAAAACTATTGCTGCTAATATATATTTTACTTTTTTCATTGTTTATTTTTTTTAAAATTGAACATTTAACCCTACACTCACAATTCTTGATGGTGTATAACGGTATGATGTTGTTCCATTAAACGACTGTACTGGTTCTAAACCTTTTCTAGCTGTCCAGCTTACAAGATTTTCTCCACTTAAGAACAGTTTTAAAGAAGACAATCCAAATCTGTCAATTTGATCTTTCTTAAAAGAGTATCCAAATGTTGCTGATCTAAATGCTAAATAATCTGAATCTACCAACCAACGTGATGAAGCTGCTAAATTTTGGCTCACATTATTAGTTGATAATTTAGGAATGTTCGTCACCTGTCCTGGAGTTGACCATGCATTTAGCATATCAGTATGGATTGCTCCTCCATCTGGTGCTGTGTCAATTAAGTTAGCATAATTTCCATCGTAAGTTTGTCCTCCAATTTGATAAGTAAACAATGTATTCAAGAAGAAACCTTTGTACGAAAAGTTATTAGAAAAACTTCCGTATACATCTGGAATAGAAGATCCTACATATCCATACTCTGCGTTATTATGGTTCACAGTATAGGCTTTCCCATCAATGATACGAGTACTTGTATCGTTTGCTTTTTCAGGATCTTGCACATATAATGCACGACCATCAGAAGGGTCTACACCATGATACTTTCTTAACCAAAAATCGTATAAAGAGCGACCTACTGCCAAACGTTTTGTTCCGTTAATAATTTCTTCTTGACCATTTGGCATTGTTAAGATTTCATTTTTGATTGTAGATGCATCTACATTTAAATCCCAACGGAAGTTTTCGTTACGGATAATACCGAATTGTAAAGCAATCTCAATTCCTGAATTCTCTAGATCTCCAATGTTTTTGTTAAAACTATTCCCTGGTACTCCTGATGAGTTTGGTGTTGGAACTGCGAAAATTAAATCTTCAGTTTTACGTTTGTAATATTCAACACTACCAGAAATTCTATTATTAAAGAAACCAAATTCTAATGCAACATCAAATTGCTTATTTGTTTCCCATGTTAAATCAGGATTACCCATTTGAGATAAATAAATACCTCCATTCATCCCATTATTGTATCCTAAATCATATAAATTCAAATCAGCTTGATATCCTGGTGCTTCGGACATTCCTCCATCATTCCCAACTTCTCCATAAGATGTTCTTAATTTTAATAGATTAACAAAACTTGAATCTCTCAAGAATGATTCTCTATGGATATTCCAAGCTGCACCTGCTGACCAGAATGTTCCTTTATCTCTACCTTGTGCAAAACGAGAAGATTGATCTTGTCTTACCGAAGCCGATAAAGAGTAAGTACTATTGTAATCATAATTAACACGTCCAAAGTAAGATTCTTTTCTTAAATCGATTGAGTATCCAGTATTACTTGTATTTACGATAAAGTTTGATAATTCTCTAATCCCTCCAACAACTTCGTGTGTTTTTCTCGTATAAGCATATTGTATATTACGATCAATAGACTCGTGTCCTAAATCTACTTGTAAGTTATGTAGTCCGAATGATTTTTGATAAGATAAAATTTGATTTAAAGTTAATGATGTTGTTTTTTGTCTTGTAATCCCTAATGCAGCTGTACCAATTGCATCTCCAATTTCTTTGTTCTGATAAGATTTGAAGTTATAATTTTGGATATCATATGCAACATTCGTTCTAAATGTTAATCCTGGTAACAAATTAAACTCTGCAAAAGTTCTGGTAAAAACAGCATTCGTTTCACGGAAACGATCGTTTAATAATGTTTCTTGCAAAACATTACGTCCTACTCCTGCTCCTGCTCCACGACCTCTTGTAAAAGTACCATCATATCTTACGTTACCATTTTCATCGTACATTCTTTTCCCTTCATCATCGTATAAATACGGTGAATATATTGGTCCCATAAAACGTGCAGTATAAAATGGATTAATATAAGATGAACCTTCTCCATCTTCTGCTTGTTTAGATTTTGTTAATGCACCCGTTATATCTGTACCAATTTTCAACCATTTACTTACACGAGAATCTACATTTACACGAGCGTTATATCTTTCGAAGTCAGATTTTATAATATAACCTTCTTCATTATTATAACCTAAAGATGCAAAGTAATTTGTATCATCAGAAGCACCTGCATAACTCAAGTTATATTGTTGAAGAGATCCAACTCTAGTCACAGCATCCATCCAATCAAAGTCGTTATACAACATTGACGCATTTGGGTTCAACTCACCATTAATAATCACCTCATTATTTGGAACATTATAAATGTTGTTTTTCAAATTCTGAGTTATCAAATTATTTGATGCCCATTGATTCGCTTGTTCTACTGTAGCATTTGGGTTTGATTCTAAATAACCATTACGCATTGATGTCCAAGTCAATTTATAATAATCTTCAGCTCCTACCTTAGCATACTCAGGCACCCCTCTTGTTACAACTCCGGTATTCGAGCTAAATGTGAACTTCCCTTTATTTCCTTTCTTCCCCTTTTTTGTCGTAATCATTACAACTCCATTTGCAGCTGCAGATCCGTATAATGAAGTAGATGAAGCGTCTTTTAGAACACTAAACGATTCGATATCATTCGGATTAATATCAGACAAAGACCCTGTGAAAATAGCACCGTCAACAACAAATAATGGTGAATTTGATAAATTATAAGAAGAAATACCTCTTATTCGAATATTAGCACCAGAACCAGGTTGTCCTGTAGAAGTTGAAAATTGAACTCCAGGAGCTCCACCTTCTAAGGCTTTTGCAACATTAGTTAATGCACGATCTTCAAAAACTTCAGATTTAATCTGAACATTAGAACCCACTACGGTTTCTTTCTTTTGAACACCATAAGCTGTAACTACAGTTTCTTGTAAATCTACAGTACTAGTTTTTTTAGGATTGATTACTCCTAAATTATTACTTGTAACTATATACTCTTCGCCATTAATAACTAAAATATCTCCAACTTTAGCATCAATGTCAAAATTTCCATTTTCGTCTGTATACACAATATTCTGAGTTCCTTTTACAGAAACTTCAATGTCAGACTCTGGAAAACCATTTGCATCATTCACTGTCCCTTTTGTTTGAGCAAATACAAGTGTACTTAACCCAAGAAAAGCGATCAATGATAAAGAAGTCATTTTTTTTCTCATGTGTTTTTGATTTATCTAATGCAATATTAACATTTTTTAACACATTTCCAAAAAAATCATAATTTTAACACAAAAAACCACTTATAATTACATATTTTTAATTATTCAATATAATCTTTTGTTATTTAACACATTAAAAAACACTTTCAATGCAAACGCTTTTTGAAAACGAAAAATTCAAATGGATTAATTTACATAATCCAACGAAAGAAGAATTAGATGAAATTGCAACAAAATATAATTTTCAGAAATTAACGATAGAAGATAGTTTAGAACCTGGCCATTTACCAAAATACGAATCAGATGATCAAAATGTTTCGTTTTTATTGATTCGTTTTTTTGATAAAGAACATCGCATGTTGAAAAACATCATTCGAGAATTTAGTCACAAAATCAGTATTTACATAGGAACAGATTTTATCGTGACTGTTCATCAAAAAGAAACGGATATGTTTGATCGTATTCAGGAAAAATATCTTTCAAATCCTGATTTATCCAAAATAACGATTAAAGGAATTTTGTATCGAATCATTTCCGAAACAATCAAAACTTACGAACAACCGGCTTACAGAATGGATGAAGGTGTTGACTTATTAGAACAAATGATTTTTTCAGATGATTTTAGAAGAATCAAACTTCAAAACCTTTATCAAATTAAACGAGAAGCAACCGCTTGTAAAAAAATATTAGATTATACATTAGAAGCGTTGAAAGAATATCGATTAGATCATAAACGTACAAGTTCCTCTCAAGATTTAATCGAAGAGAATGTAAAAATGCTGCATTTGCATTCACAAATTGTTGATGATGTCCAAAGTTTACTATCTATTTATCTTTCGATTAACGGTCAGAAATCGAATGAAATCATGCAAACTTTAACCATTTTTTCGGCCTTTTTCTTACCCTTAACTTTTATCGCTGGAATTTATGGAATGAATTTCGATTTCATGCCCGAGTTAAATTACAAATTAGGCTATCCAATTTGTTTACTTGTCATGTTATTAGTGGTAATTTTTATTTACTTTTGGTTCAGGAAAAAAAAATATTTATAATTCAGTATGATTTTCGTAACGGGAGGAACAGGTTTGGTTGGTGCGCATTTGTTGGTAGAATTAGCAAAAAAGCAACAGCCTATTCGTGCTTTAAAACGAAAAACATC